>PXDP01000331.1 GCA_003565035.1 PVC group bacterium
GAAGATATTCGCGGGTATGGGGCGTTGCCAAACAGCCCCTATAGACAAAAGAACCACGGTTGTGGAGGGACGATGAGATAGTCTTCTCCCTTCTCCCTTCTCCCTTCTCCCTTCAGGATTGGACATTGGATGTTGGATATTGGATGTTCAAAACGCTGGATGCGGCTCCTCCGGATGTCTTCTGTCCTTTCCCCCTGCACATTCGCGGGACGGCTCTGCCACCACGCCGCTGGCGTGGCAAGTTCGCGGGTTTTCTTCTTTATCCGTGGTCCGGCAGGGCTATCCGTTGGTTCATTTCCCCACACCCCTTATCTCCGTCTGCGGCGGAAAGGCATCCGTGTTTATCCGTGTCCATCCGTGGTGACAGGGGTTTTCTTCTTTATCCGTGGTCCGGCAGGGCTATCCGTTGGTTCTTTCCCGCCCCCCGGCCCCCAAGCGATACTTGAAGGTCCACGCACGCCAAAAGCGCTTCGCGCGTCCAATCCGCTGTGACCTGGCGTTGGAAAAGCAAAAACTAAAGTCTTGCCATCCGTTCAGGGATGCGTAGGGAACTCGACAGCAGATTTGCCGGTGCCCGGGTGGTGGAATGGCAGACACAGGGGACTTAAAATCCCCCGGCCGCAAGGCCGTGCGGGTTCGACTCCCGCTCCGGGTACCATCTTTTTACGTGCAATCCTTTCCGTTGCGCCTTGAATCCTGCCACCGGATGTCTATACGTGGGGCATGAAACGTTCCGCTAAACTTCTTACAGGCTGCCTGATCTCCCTTGTTGTTGTCCTGATCCTCACGGTCGGCGCGGCGTTTCTGTTTCTGGACGGGGTGATCGATATCCTCTGGTACAACTCCCTGGGCTATCTCCGGCTGTATGCGCTCAAACTGGGCTACAAGTATCTGATTTTCGGGGGCGTGACCCTGCTGTTTTTCTCGGTGCTGTTCCTGAATTTCTGGGTGGCCTCACGCTATCTGGGCGTGAATGCGGAAGACGACGCGGCCGCCGTCGGCCGCTCGAAACGCTTTATCCGCGGTTTCCGGAACGGATCACTCAAAGTGTACACCCCGCTTTCGCTGCTGCTGGCCGTCGCCCTGGCCCTGCCACTCTACCGGGAATGGGAAAAAGCCCTGTTGTTCTTTTTCGCCCCGGCCATGAACGTGCGCGACACCCTGTTTAACCTGGATATCAGCTACTATCTCTTCTCCCTGCCGATCTTTACCCTCCTCCAGGGCCGTCTGCTGCTCACCCTGGTGGTGATGTTTCTCTCCCTGGGACTGCTCTATGTCGCGGAAATGAAGGTGCTGGAGCGTCAGGGCCAGGCTCTGTATTTCGGTGCCAAACTGCATTTGTCGGTCGTGGTGATGCTGGTCTTCATGGTACTGGCCTGGGGATTTTTGCTCGAAGCCCACATGCTCCAGTACAGCATGAACAACTATCCGCTGTTTTACGGACCCGGCTTTGCGGAGCTGCGGGTGACCCTGCCGCTGATCTGGGCCTCGGGTGTCTTTACCCTGCTGCTGGCCGTCTCGCTGATCTTTTTTGTGCACGTTCACCGCGGTCTGCCGGCGGTGATTGTGTTTGCGGTGCTGACCCTGCTGGCCCAGGGCGCCCGCAACTGGAACGCCATCACCAATGCCGTCAACCAGTACCTCGTGAAACCCAACGAGCTGGAGTATCAGTACCGCTTCATGTCCTCCTCGATTCAGGCCACCCTGGCGGCCTACGATCTCCAGAACGTTGAGCGGCGCGAATACGAACAACTGCGAACCGATGCGCGCATTCCCGAGCTGGGCGCGCGCACCGATCTGGAAAACATTCCGCTGTGGGACTACGAACTGCTCGGCGACGTTTTTCAGGAGGTCCAGGGAATTCGCCCGTATTACCGCTTCAGCGATGTGGACACCGCCCGCTATGTGCTTCAGGGTCAGTTGCATCAGGTCTACCTGGCCGGCCGCGAGATTCACTCCGAGCAGCTCCCTGAACAGGCGCAGAACTGGATCAACCGTCACTTGAAATACACCCACGGATTTGGCGCGGTGATGATTCCCGCGGCCCAGCGCGGGGAAGAGCGCATGCGCTGGTTTCTGCGCAACATGCCCGCGGAGTCGGATGTCGGCCTCAGCATTGGCAAACCCTCGATTTACTACGGCACCGGAACCTATCCCTATGCCATTGCCCCCAACAAGAGCCGCGAATTCCACTATCCGGGTCAGGAGGACGAAGTGCTCAGCGACTACACCGGCAGCGGCGACGTTCGGCTGGGCGGTCTGTTCCGCAAGCTGCTCTTCGCGGTGTATTTCCAGGACCGGCATATCTTCTTCACCCGGCAGAATCTTCCCGAAAGCCGGGTGCTTTTCCGCCGCAATCTCCGCGAACGCATCGAAACCCTCACCCCCTTCCTCAAACTCGACCGTGATCCCTATCTGGTGGTCACCGATCAGCAGATGTTCTGGATTCAGGACGCCTACACCACCAGCAACTGGTATCCCAACTCCGATTTCCACAAGGACGATCCGTTTAATTACATCCGCAATTCGGTGAAAATCGTGGTGGATGCCTACAACGGAGATGTCGATTATTACTTGTTTGAGCCCGACTGCCCGATTGTGCGCGCCTACCAGCGCGCTTATCCGGGGGTGTTCAAGCCTGCGGACCGGATGCCTGCGGAATTGATGGCCCAGGTGCGCTATCCCCGCGACATGTTTGATATCCAGATGCACATGTATTCGCTCTATCATCAGGAAAATCCTTCCACATTCTACAAGGGCGAAGACCGCATGGCGTTCGCCGAAATCCACCATCAGGACACCCTCATCCGGATGGAACCCTACTACCTGACCCTCAATCTTATCGATTTTGAGCAGCCCGAATTTTTTCTGATCACCCCCATGCTGCCCTTCAACCGCGACAACCTCCGGGCCCTGGCACTGGCCGGTTGTGACGGCGAGAACTATGGCCGCATCATCCTCTACACCTTTCCCAAGGGCAGTCAGATTTTCGGACCCTCGCAGATCAACGCCCTTATCGACCAGAACACCGAAATTGCCCAGCACATCACCCTCTGGAATCAGCAGGGGACCGAAGTGCGCCGCGGCAAAATGATTGTGTTGCCGCTCGGGAAGCACATTCTCTACATCCAGCCGCTCTATCTCGAGTCCGCCGGCCGCCTGCGTATTCCCCAGCTCAAGCGGATCATCGTGAGCGCGGACGAATTCGTGGTCATGGACACCACCCTGGAGCGCGCCATCGACCGACTGCAGATTCTCCTCGATGGCGAACGCATCTTAGGGGCCGGAGAAACCGTGCTGGAGTAGGCCGGACTGCTGAGGGTCGAAAAATAGATGTTGAGATCTTGTTTCTTGACGCATTTGAATTTGCGATAGATTTCAGGTGAAATACCAAGCAGTGACACCCGGAGGCGTCGCATCCGGTATTTTGAATATCCAACATTCAACATCTCAAATCATTCGTCATTCGGCCTGCTGTTTGGCCCGGAGGACATCCTCGGGATCTTTGTCGTGGTCGGTGAGTTTGACCGAGACGACTTTGGAGATGCCTTTGCGCTGCTGGGTGACCCCGTAGAGCACGTCGGCGGCGGCGATGGTTTTCTGGTTGTGGGTGATCACAATAAACTGTGATTCTTTCAGGAAGGCCTGCACCACGCCCACAAAACGGCCGATGTTGGCGTCGTCGAGGGCCGCGTCCAGCTCGTCGAGAATACAGAAAGGGCTGGGTTTGACCATGTAGAGCGCAAACAGCAGAGCCACCGCGGTCATGGTCCGCTCTCCCCCGGAGAGCAGACTGATCACCTGGGGCTTTTTCCCCGGCGGTTTGGCGATGATGTCGATGCCCGCCTCCAGCACGTCCCCGGTGTCCACCAGCTCCAGATACGCCTCGCCGCCGCCGAAGAGCTGCTTGAACATGCCCTGGAAATTCTCGTTCACTTTGCGGAAGGTCTCGTTGAACAGTTCCGTGGAGGTCTGGTTGAGTTTCTGAATGGTCTCCATGAGTTCCGCTTTGGATTTCTGCAGGTCCTCCTGCTGGGCGCAGAGGAACTGATGCCGGTCCTCCTGCTCCTGAAACTCCTCGATCGCCACCATGTTCACCGGTCCCATGTCTTCGAGTTTCTTTTTCATGAACTCGACCGCGCGCTCCAGCTCGCTCCATTCCGGCGCATCGCCCTCCTCCCATTCGGGCTCTTCGGCGTTCTGAACCTCCGGCAGCGTCACATGATAGGTCTCGGTAACCCGCTGGGTGAGATTCTCAAGCCGCACCCGGCGCTGGGCCAGATCCACGTCGATTTTGCCGTGTTCGCTCTGAAGGCTTTCGGACTGCTGGCGCAGCGAGCGCAGGCCCTGTTCCAGAGCCTGCAGGGCGGTCTGGCGGTCCTGCCGCATCGCCCGGGACGCTTCGATCCGCTCATTGCGTTCGGTGAGTTTCTCCTCCAGCGGCGGAATCGCCGCCTGCGCGGTCCGCACCGCCTCGTCGAGCTTGAGCACCCGCTGTTCGTAGGTGTTGATGCCTTCACTGCGCTCTTTGATGGTGGTCTCAAACTCACGGATACGGTCGGCCAAATTCTGTTTCTGCCGTTCCAGCAGTTCCACTTTCTGACGGTGTTCGGCAAAGCGGATGCGGTGCTCGGTGGCCACCTGCTGGGCCTGGTTGCGCTGGGTTTCGGCCTCCTCGTAGGCCTTGGTCGCGGCTTCGATGCCTTCGCGCAGGGCCTCGTGCTCGGCCCGGGCCGCCTCCAGCGCGTCCGCCAGTTTGGCCCGCTCCGCATCGGAGGCCCCATGGGTTTCCTCCAGAACCTTGAGCTGATTTTTCACTTTGCCCAGACGGTCGATCCCCTGGGTCAGTTCCCGGCTGACGGTCTGAAATTCCGCATCGCGGCCGGCGTGTTCCCGCTGGGCCTGCTGCAGGGCCTCCCGCGCGGCGCGGAGACGGTCCTGCAGGCCGGATTCCTCGCCCTGGGCGGCCTCCAGCAGCTCGCGCACCGCGTCGGCCGCCGTTTTGCGCTCTTCAAGCTGGGCCTCGGTCTCCGCAATGCGGGCCTGCAGTGCCAAGGGATTGCCGAGATCCTGATCGGCGGCGTAGCATTCGAGCACGCCGTCGCCGGAGAGCAAATGACCGGCCGGACTCACGAACGTCTGTCCGCGCGCCGGTGTGCCCGCGGTGCGAAGATCCTCCACCAGGAACACCCCGGCCAGCAGCCGGTCCACCAGCGGGGCCAGCGCTGCCCCGCACTTCACTTTGGCGCGCAGCGGTGTCCCGGGGCCTTCGCCCATTTCCACCGGGTCCACCCCATTGACGGCCAGGACCCGGGCCGCCCCCGCTTTGGCGCCCGCCAGCGCGTCAAGCACGTCCGGCAAAGAGGAGGCCTCCCGCACCACCACCGCATCCATCCAGACCCGGAGGACGGATTCAAGTGCGGTCTGGGCTTTCTTTTCCGCCCGAAGATTTTTGGCCAGCTCGCCAATCACCCCGGAGCGGTCCAGCCCGGCGATTTCTTCCCCGTCCAGCAGCGCCCGGGCACCGGCCGGGAAGTCCTGTTTTTCCGCCTCCTGCGCCCGAAGCACCTCCAGGGTGGCCCGCAGACCGGCCAGACTCTGCTCCAATTCCCCGAGTTCGCGGCGGCGTTCTTTGAGTGCTTCGCCGTGACGTTGCTGCTGTTCGAGCAATTTGGCAACTTTTTCCCGCCCCGCCGCCTCGGCGCGGGTACTTTCCTCGACCGACAACTTCAGTTCCGCCACCCGCGCCTCGCGGGTGCTGTTGGCGGTTTCCAGATCACTTTCCTCCTCGCGCAGACGCTCCTGCTGCACCAGCCGCCCGCGTTCGCGCTGATCAAAATCGCGAATCTGTCCCTGCAGCCGCTGCTGCTGCTGTTCAAGCGCAAGAGCCCGCCCCCGTTTTTCGGACAGGCCTTTGCGTTCCGCCTGGCTGCGCACTTCCAGTTCGCGAACCTCCTCCAGCCGGGCTTTCAGCCCCGCTTCCGCCTCGTCGCGCAGGCCGCCGGCCTCGATCCACTGCTCCTCAATCTCCAAAAGCCCCTGCCGATGCTGATCGATACGGGCCCGGGCCTCCTCCGCATCCCGGCTGTCTCGGGTGGCGTAGGCTTTCATTTCCTCAATGCGCTCGCGGTTGATTTTCACCGCCTGTCGGGCCTGGTTCAATTCGTTGCGGATCGTCACCGCCGCCTCCATCACCTCGGCAATATCTTTATCCGCCCGCTCCAGTTCCTCCCGCGCGGCGGTGACCTTGGCCTCGTCCGCCCCGATCGTGGACCGCCGGGTCTCCATCGCTTTTTCCAGATCGTAGGCTTTGACCTCCAGATCCCCGATCCCCTCCCGCATGGTTTCCAGTTTATGACGCGACAGCCACAAATCGCGGCCGCGCAGCGCCTGCTGAATTTCCTGATACCGCCGCGCCTTGCCGGCCTGACGCTGCAGCGAAATCATCCGGCGTTTCACTTCGCGGATCACATCGTCGAGCCGCTGCAGATTCTGCTCCGTGTGCTCCAGCTTGCGGAGGGCCTCATTGCGGTCGGTTTTGTATTTGGTGATGCCGCTGGCCTCTTCAAACACAATCCGGCGGTCCTCGGGACGGGAACTGAGAATCTGGTCGATCTTGCCCTGTTCCAGAATCGAATAGCTGTTGCGGCCCACGCCGGTGTCCATGAACAGCCGCTGAATATCCTTGAGACGGCAGTTCTGTTTGTTGAGCAGATACTGACTGTCCCCGCTGCGGAACAGCCGCCGGGTAATGTTCACCTCGTTGTAATCCATGCCCAGGGCATCCTCGCATTCGGCCAGGGTCAGGGAGACTTCGGCGAAATTGGTGGGTTTCACGCCGTCAGCCCCGTTGAAGATCACATCCAGCATTTTGCCGCCGCGCAGGGCTTTGGCGCTCTGTTCGCCGAGTACCCAGCGCACCGCGTCGGCGATATTGCTCTTGCCGCAGCCGTTGGGCCCGACCACGGCGGTCATCCCCGGCTCGAAATTCATCACCGTTTTGTCTGCAAAGCTCTTAAAACCAAGAAATTCAACTTTTTTCAGGTACATGGAGATCCGTCGTTTAAATGGAAAGTTGTGTGTCCCTATCAACCGGGGGGGGGGATGACAACAAAATCCTGTCCACGGCGGCAGCGGCAGCGGCGAAGCCGAAGGTTCCGGTGACAAAGGCGGCGGTGCCATAGCCGCTGGCACAGTCCAACCGCAGGTTCACGCCTTCCTCCCGCACCGCGCACACGCTGCCGTCCTGTTGGGGAAACATCACCGGTTCGGGGGAAAAAACCGCAGGAATCTTCCACGTTTTGCGGGTATTGCGGGGAAATCCGTGTTTTTGACGGAGTTTTTTGCGCACCCGCTGCAGGAGCGGATCCTCAAAGGTCCGGGTGAGATCCACCACCTGCACCCGCGAGGGATCCCGCCGCCCGCCGGCGCCGCCCACAGTGACCACCGGGATCTTCCGGCGCACACATTCCGCCAGCAGCAGACATTTATGCGGAATGCTGTCGATCGCGTCCACCACCACCTCCCAGGGGCGGTCCAGCAGGGAATCCGCTGTGGCTTCTCCAAAAAAGCAGAAAGCCTCCTCCACCCGGCAGGCCGGGGAAATCTCCGCAATCCGCGCGGCCATGGCACCGATTTTCGGCTGACCCACCGTGGCCGTGGTGGCATGCACCTGACGGTTCACATTGGTCACGCAGACCTCATCCATATCCGTCAGAGTGATGTGCCCCACCCCGCTGCGGGCCAGCGCCTCAGCCACCCAGCTCCCCACACCGCCGATCCCCACAATCAGCACCCGCGCCTCCGAAAGCCGCGCCAAACCGTCGCGACCATACAGCCGCGCCAGCGCATCAAACCGGGGATCATCCACAATGTTCAGGGTCTCGGAATCCATGGCACTCCCCCTGCCAGAATTTTAGAAAAATGTCCAACGCGGATTTTTCTAAGGAATGCACGTTCATATCCACGCCACCGCCCCGCTTGCCCTGCCCTTTATACATAAATCCTACTGGGCAATACTCGTACATTAGGATTTAGTTCTTGTGGCGGTAGCGCAAAGGTCATTTAACCACCAGCCTCACGCTCCATAACAC
>PXDP01000468.1 GCA_003565035.1 PVC group bacterium
GCCCAGGACCGCGTGACATTCAATTTGCTGATCAACAACATTGAGATCTACACCTCCGGGGAAATTCTTGCCAACTCCCTTCCCACAAGTGGCACCCACAGCGTGAATGTCACCTCGCTGCGGAACTGGACCTGGGCAGACCTCGCGAACGCTCAGATCCGTATTGATGCGCGCAAGGGTGGCGCAAATGCACAGGGAGGGCTTTTCGCCGTTTCCGGCGGTGGGTTCCTGGTGTCCGCGACCGATTCGTCTGTTTCCGTGGATCCGGGTTCGACGATGAGCACGGTGCCGCTGCGGGATGTTTTCAACGCCGAGCATCTTACGTTTGTGAGTGCCAACCCGGTGCCGAATGCGGTTTCGGTCTCCGGGTCCGAAGGCGAACTCCTTTGGTCAAACCTCGGGCCGATTTATGCCGGGGGCACCCGTACCGTAAGCGTCACCTTCCGTGCCAACGATCTGGTCGATAATCAACAGCTCACCACCACGAATATTGCCGAGGTTCAGGGAGCGAGTTTGCTCGACGGCACCCCTGTGAACAATGAAACCGACGACGCGGACACCGATATTCTGCCTGCGGGCACCCTCGGCGGACGTCTGTACCGGGATGGAGACAACACCGGCCTCGCCGGGGTGACCGTGCAACTCACTCCGCCGATCGGAGTGGATCTGGGTGCCGGAGTTGATCAGCCGATCACCACAACGACCGATGCAAACGGAAATTATTTATTCACCAGCCTTCCCGCGAGTGGGAATTATACCGTTACTGTGATTGAAAGCACGCTGCCGGGGGGCTCCGGCACGGTGGTGTTCAATGAATACGGCGATAACAACAGCAATTTAGGCACGGTCTCCATCACCCATAACGCAAGCAACGGCACGGAAACCGTACTGGATGCGGATTTTGGCTACAACCCCGCCACCCTCTCTTCCCTCATCAGCGGTATTCTTTGGAACGATCTCAACCAGAACGGGGCATCGGCTCCCAATACAGGCGAGCCGGGTCTGGCAGGGGTCACGGTACAACTTTACAGCGGCACCACCCTGGTTGCCACCACCACGACTGACGCGTCCGGGGCCTATAGTTTTGTGGGCAGTTTTTCCGGAAATTATGAGGTCCGGGTGGACACCAGCAGCGGCCCGCTGGATGTAAGCTGGTTCCAGACGTACGACACCGACGGTTTGGGTACAGCCAACCGGGTGGCGTTCTCCATTACCCAGGGCGGTGCAGCCACTGCGGATTTCAGTTATGCGGAGGGTGGTCCGCGAACGATTTCCGGCACTCTCTTCTACGATTGGAACGGAAACGCGATCCAGGACGTAATTGACGAAGGTCTTGGCTCCGTCACAGTGCGACTGTATCGGGACGTGAATGGCAATAATGTGTATGATCCGCTGACGGACGGCCTCGTGGCGAGCACGCAGACAGCTGCGAATGGTACTTACAGTTTCAGCAACCTCCCCTCCGGTACGTATTTTGTGCGGGTGGATTTGACGGATCCGGATCTCCCGGAGGCTTACGTTATCACTGCCGATCCTCAAGGACCTCTGGACGGGGAGGCGCGTGTCCTTCTGGGCACCACCAACGTGACCCAACAGAATTTCGGATTCCGCAGCGTTGGCACCGGGGTGATTTCCGGTGTGGCCTGGCGGGATGTGAACGCCAATCAAGTCCAGGCGGGGCCGCAGGAAACCGGCATCGCCGGGGTCTCCGTGTCCCTCCAGGTCGATATGAACGGCGATGGGGTCTATCAGACCGTTGAAACCGTTCTGACCGATGCCAACGGACTCTACAGCTTCACCGGGCTTCCAAATGGCAGCTACCGTGTGGTGACGGATTCTGACGATGCCGCAATACCCGTGGACAGTTTCGGCAATTCCTGGTACCCCACCACGGCCAGCACGCAGTCTCTGTCGATTTCTGACACTCAACCCACAGGAACCGGGAATTTCGGCTTTGCTTCTCCCGGTGCCATTGGGAATCGTATCTACTTTGATTCAAACCAGAACGGCAGTCAGGATGTGAACGAACCCGGCATATCGGGTGTAACCGTCCTGTTGTTCCAAAACAGCAACCTGATCGCCTCCCAAGTCACGGATGCGCAGGGATTCTATCTCTTCACCGATCTCCTTCCCGGAACCTACACCGTGGCCGTCGATACCGATTCCAACGCATTGCAGGGCGCGATTCTTTCCGCCGACCCCGATTCTGATGGCGAACCCTGCACCGGACCGCTTGCGTTCGGGTGCGACAATCAAACCACGGTCACCCTCTCTCCCGGGCAGATTTTTCCAGGTGCGAATTTCGGGTATTTCCTTCCCGGCGGGGTCATTTCCGGAACTTTGTGGATCGACTTTGATGATGACGGTGAAATCGGCGAAGACGAAATCCGGCTTCCTTTTGTGACTGTGGAATTGCGAGATGCGGAAAACAACCTCATCGATAGCGTTCTCACCGATGAAAACGGCGAATACGTTTTTGCGGGCCTGCCCAACGGGACCTACACCGTGGTCGTCATCGACAATGAACTGCCCGCCGGGCTTGCCCAGACCGTCGATCCCGATGAAACCCTCGACAATCAGAGCACCGTAACCCTCTCCGGAAACAGCGTTGATCTTAGCTTCGGCTATCGGTATGCGGGCGACAACAGCCTCAGCGGCACCATCGGGCTGGAAACCGCCGAAGAACCGACCGGACTCTTGAACGGCACCGAAGCCTCCGGCGTGAACGCCGCCGCCGGTGAAGTTCCGTTCGCCGGAGCCACCGTCTACATTTATGCATGGAATGACACCGACGAGAATGGAAGCATCGATTCCGGAGAAGCCGTGCTTCTGGGCGTGACCACCACCGATGCCAATGGTGATTACAGCTTCAGCGGACTCCCCGTGTCGGAATTTTATGTGGTGTCCAGCTTGCCCCCGATGAATAATCTGATCCTGATCAGCGAAAGCAATACTCCCGGACATTCCGCCGACAGCGTATCGGTGACCCAAAACAGTCAGGGGCATACCTCGGGCGCATTCATGATTGTCACTGCCGCCGAATCCATCGAGAACATGGATTTCGCCTACATATCCGCCGTGATGTATGACTTCGGCGATCTCCCCGAAAGCTACAGCACGCTCCTTCCCGACGGTCCGCGGCATATTCTCAAAGCTGTTCCCGATCTTTATCTCGGCACTGCCCCGGAGCCCAAACTCAACGGACAGCCCAGTGTCGATGCGGATGCGGATTCCGATGATGACGGCGTACTCGTTGAGGGAATCTGGCAGAACGGTCCGGACGGAGCCACGCTGACCTTTGACGTGACCGGCAGCGGCTGGCTTGTGGGGTATATCGACTGGAATAACAACGGAAATTTCCTGGATAATGGTGATTTAGTCATCAGTCAATCCGTGAGCACCGGAAGCGTGACGGTGACGATACCGGTACCGGAAGACAGCCTGAGCCTGGTGGACACCACCCGGCTGTATGCGCGATTCCGCCTGCTTCCCTCGCAGCCCTTCATTCCGGAACTCGCCTTCGACGGTGAAGCCTCCAACGGTGAAGTCGAAGACTACCGGTGGTCGTTCACAAGCGTGCAAGGGGTTGTGCTCGTGGATACCGATCTCACCGACGGGTTCTCCGCAGGCGACACGCCCCAGCCCGGGGTCATCGTTCAACTTTGGCTCGACAGCGAGCTGATGGCCTCCGTGGTCACGAACTCCGATGGTGCCTACCGTTTTTACGGTCTGCCGCCCGACTCGTATGAAGTGATCATGATCACGCCCGACGGTGCTACCGCGATCCTGGATGCCGACGGCTCCGGCAATGGAAACAACACCATAGGACTTGTGGTGACAGATGAGCCTCTCACCCAGCAAAATTTCCTGATCAGCACGGGGATTATCCAATCCGGCATCAGTGGTACCGTGTATGTCGATACCGACCGTGACGGCGACTTTTCGCTGGATCCCCTGGAGGACACGCCCCTGGAAAACGGGATGGTACGCCTGTACCGCCGCATCAATGACAGCGGGGATCCGGCTGAGAATGAATTTGTTGCCGAAATCCTCACCGATTCGAACGGTGGATATCAGTTCGCCGATCTGCCCAATGGTGTTTACCTTGTGCAGTTTGTGCCCTCCGCAGGCGTACGGGCGATTCGGGATGCGGACGGAGATGCCAACGGGAATGATCTCATTGAAGTAACGCTGAGTAACGCCTCCGTCACCACCCGGGATTTTCTGACCCAATACACCTCGTCCAGCACCGGAACCGTCTGGCTGGAAAGTGCCGGAGCGGAACCGCATGTCGGCGTGACCGTTGAACTGCTTCTTGAAGACGACAGCGTTTTTCTCTCCACCGTCACCGCAGTCGACGGCAGTTACCTCTTCGAGGACCTTCCACCGGGCGAATACAAAATCCGTCAGACCGTACCCGCAGGTTATATTGCCGTCAGTTCCTCCGATGGAGGCGATCCCACGCTGATTGGTGATGTCTCACCGGTGCAGCTCGGACTCGATGATGATCAAAGCGAGCTGGATTTTGTCAACCGTCTCGACTCGGCCACCCTTACGGGCACCGTATGGTACGACCAAAACCGTGACGGGCTGCTCGGCCCGCAGGAGCCCCCGGTTTCCGGTGTGACCGTCCGCCTGTTGGACAGTGTTCAGACGGTTATCGCCACCACAGTATCCGATGCCAATGGATCCTACACTTTTGCAGGTCTTGAACCCGGCGATTATCAGGTGGAGTTTGTCTTGCCCGCCGCGCATGCGTTTACACCCGACAGCGGAGATTCCACCGCCTCCCCGACAACAGGGCGCACAGGAACCTTGAGCCTGGCCGCCGGTGAAAGCGCGGTCGCCAATGCGGGTCTGCTGACTGCTGATCTTGCGGTCACCAAAACCGTGGATATCCTGGTCGCAAACGTCGGCGATACAGTGACCTACACCATTACCCTTCAGAACCTGGGGCCGGTGGATGCCGCGAACATCGAAGTCACGGAATTCTTCCCGCTGGGTGTGGAGATTCTTTCTTCTCAGACCAGCCAAGGTGACTTTACCGGAAGTTTATGGACCCTCACTGATTTGGCGGTGGGGGAAACCGCGACCTTGACAATAGAAGTTGAAATTCTCACGGTTCCGGCCGGCGCGGGACTCAGCAACTCCACCCAGATCACGGCGGCGGATGTGCCTGACCCAGTCCTGGAAAATAATCAGGCGAGTGCCACCATTTTGGTCGCCGGATTGACGGTCACCAAAACCTCCGATGCTCCCGAGTACGCTTCTCCCGGGGACACCATCACTTACACCGTGGTGGTTGAAAACGTTGGTAACGCCACCCAGGCAGGGGTCAGCTTGAGTGATGTGCTTCCGCCCGGCGTAAGCTTTGTGGCGAACTCCGTCACCGCGCAGATGGTGAATCCCGAGACGCTGCCCACCGGATCGCAGACCTTCAGTGAAAGCGGCGGATTCCATGTCCCCGAAGGAGTCACTTCTCTGCAGGTGGATGCCTGGGGCGGCGGCGGCAGCGGTGCGGCGAGCACCACAAATGATGGCGGCGGAGGTGGTGGCGGCGGTGCCTTTGCACGTCTCAATGCTTTCAGTGTCACTCCTGGCGGATCCTATACCGTCACGGTTGGAGAGGGTGGAGGTCTTCCCGGAGGAGGAGGTCTTCCCGGCAACCAAGGTGGAAACAGTTGGTTTGCGTCGAATACAACCCTTTTGGCCGCTGGAGGGCTTGGGGGCGCTTCAGCTGGTGCTATTTCCGATGGGGGATTGGGTGGAGCAGCGGAAAACAGCATTGGAGACGTTCGATGGAGCGGTGGTAACGGAGGAAATGGAGCCACAACCGGGGCTGGCGGTTCACGCGGCGGCGGGGGAGGAGGCGGTTCCGCATTCACGAACGCTATGGGCGGAAATGGCGGGGACGGAGCCACCAACGTGGGCGGTGCCGGCGGTATCGGCACTGGTAACGGCGGTGTCGGCGCCTTGACGAACGCCAATCTCGCGGGCCCCGGACTCGTGCCCGGCGGCGGCGGTGGCGGTTGCGGCGGCGCGGGAGCCGGCTTGGGTGCTGCTGGACGCGTCGTCGTCAGCTACCAGATTACCGGTATCACCGGCACAACCTCCCCCCCGGAAAATCTCGCATCGGGCTGGACGCTGGCGGCGGGGGCCACCCTGACCGTCACCTATCAAGTGACGGTGGACGATCCGGCGGTCGCTTCCGAACTCACAAACCTCGTCTCGCTGACTTCCAGTCTGGTCGAAACGCCCATGACCGCCAGCGTCACCGATCAGGTGGCGGTGGGCAATATTTCCGGAAACATCCTCCGCGATAACAACGGGAACCGTCAGGCGGATGAACCCCATCGCGGCATCACCGTTTCCCTTCTGGATGCGGACGACAACGATACCGTGATTGCGACCACCGAGACCGACGAAGACGGTAATTACCGCTTCAATCTGATTCCCTTTGGAAATTACAAAGTCAGTCAGTCACTCCCGGCGGGCTTCATCGCCATCCTGGATGAAGACGGCGGCGACTTTACGGTCATTGGGGATGTCGGCATGTTGACTCTGGACGGAAGTTCCCGGGATCTTACCGACCAAAATTTCCTCAACAGCAGTTCCGAACCCTTGCTCACCACCGAATTCTGTATTGGACTTGTGAGTGGTGAGTTGCAGGGACACTTCACGCGTCCGGTGGACCTCCCCGAATCCGTGGTGTATTCCATCGAGTACGCCTCCAGTCTCGGCCTGCCCACCTCCTGGTCCGCTCCGGTTCCTCTGGACGTGGACAACAGTTCGGCGGGTCCGGAGGTGAACGGATTTGAGGAAGTCACTGTTTCAAATCTTCAAGGTCTCACCGAACTCACAAGCTCCGGCTTTGTCCGTCTGCGAATCGATTACGTCGATGAAATTCTTTACAGTGCCGTCTCCGGATGGATAGAAAGCGAATTCGGCATGTCCTGCCGTACCTATGCCAATCCTTTCCTGAGCTGTCCGGCTGTGCGCGGGCAGGTTACGAATGTGAACGGGCAACTTTTGAGTCTGGATGCTGATTTATCCGACCTGGACTTGGATGAAGGAAGCTACTACCTTGAAGTCCTTTCCGGCGGCTTGGAAGGCCACCGCTTCGATGTAGTGGACTCGGACAACGGAAACCTCACGCTCGCCAACGACAGCTCTCTGTGCGGACTGGAGGCTCCCCACAATACCCTGACTGGAGCCGCCCCGGCGGAACTTCAAGGCGCACAAATCATCGTTCGCCGCCATCAAACCCTGGATTCTGTTTTCCCCGCAGCAAGCATGCAGCCCGGTGCTACGCTGCTTACGGCGGATCAGGTGATCCTTTGGAACGGCGAAGGCTTTGAATGCTACTGGCTGTATGACGATGGCGGCAGTGCCCGCTGGGTCAAGGCCAGTGATCCCAATCTGGAAAACCAAGGCACTTTCATCCTGCCGTCCGGTCACGGAGCCTTTGTGCAGTCCCGCAGTATAAAAACCCTCACCGCCCATGGGCAGGTGCGTGAAAACAGCTTTGTGCGCCCGCTCTGCGAGGGACGAAACCTCGTTGCTGCCGGATATCCGGTGGCGCAGTCGCCCGACGGCCGGGGATTGGTTGCTCAGAACGGCTTCACCGGCAACGTTGACTATCTCTTTGCAGATCAATTCCTGTTCTGGCGCGGTGACAGCAATCCGCAGCAGCAGACCTATGAAGTACACTACCTCTTTCAATGGGGAGGTTGGATGTACTGGACCCGTTCCAACGACAGCATGTACACCAATCAAAATGAAACCACATTTTTCTTCCCCGACCGGGCGGTTTTCTATAAAATCCTGTCCGACAACTTCAGCTATCGCAACCAAGCTCCCTGGACCCCCTGATGTCCACTGTTCATCTTTTTCGGTGATTTTATGATCAAAAAACTAATCTTTCTCCTACTCGGATCTCTAGCTTGGGCACATGCTGATGTCATTGTAATCAGTTTAAACGCCGCTCCTTTCAATGAGCAAGACCAAACCGGCGACCGGCTCAAAGACAGCTACGGGAACGATCTGGACGATTCCTTTGTGGCCTCTTTGGGATATTTCGACAATAACTTCTCGCCCAACTCCGAAAATATTGGAGATTGGCGGAACAACTGGGTCTCCTTCACCCAGTCTTTGATTGTAGATACCAATCCCCCCTTTGCTGAACCCCGCTTTAATTTGGAGGCCGAATTTCTATCCGACGGAACCTCTTCCGATAACGCCGATGCGGTGTTCAGCGGTCAAAGCGCATGGTTATGGGTTTACAACGAACAGGATGCCTTCGCTCCCGGCGCTGAATGGTTTCTGGGACGGGTAGAAAGTTGGATGTTTCCAGAACCGCCGGAGCCCGGCTGCACCGATTGTCCCGGTGAATTTCCCACCCAGTGGGCCGTCAGTAACTTTTCAACCGAAACACCCATCTGGGGCCGTCAATCTTCTTACGAGGGGGGTGGTTTCAATTTTACGTCGGAAGATTTCACCCTACAGACCTACGTGGTGATTCCCGAGCCCGGATCGCTCTTCCTGATGCTGGCCGCGTTTTCCGCCGCATCCCTTCTGTTGTACCGTCGCAAAGGAGCCGCACAATGAAAGCCCTCATCGCTCTGCTTTTCCTTCTTCAATGCGCAAGCGCAAGCATGATTCAATGGTATTCCGCCCCCAGGGCGGAAAATGTCACCGAAGACGGAACGCCCCTGCATGCCGGCTTTCACTTTGAAATCGGCGTCTTTCGCAATGGCTTTGTACCCACTGCGGATAACATCGCGGAATGGTCCTCCCACTGGGTTGCTGCCCAGCGGGTCGGTTACCACGAAGGGAATCGCTGGTTCACCGGGGTGGTGAATGTCACCGACAATCAGGCCCCGTTCACACAAGGCGCGCAGGCTTGGATTTGGGGCTTTTCAGGCGATCCCGAAGAAGGGGAATGGATTCTTTTTCGCCGGAACACCTGGAACTGGCCCAGAGCGAACGCCACCCGGCCCACACCCCTCATCTGGGATACCGCCCAAGCCAATCAGATTCTGATTGGTGACATCGGAACCGGTGCCGCAACCCTCATGCGCGCCGGCCGGGTCCAGGATGTTGTTCCTCCCACAACCACCTGGGCACAGTGGCTCAAAGATACCGGAAATTCACCCGGACCCGCCTCGCTTCTCGAATACGCCACCGGATCCGCTGAAAGTCGTCTGACGCTTCAGTCCGACGGAAATGGATTCAGTATCCACACCCCGCGGCGTACCGACCGCCCTGCGAATATTCGCCTGCAGGTTTCCACGGATCTTGTCCACTGGCATCCCGCCCCCGCCGCGCTCGAACTCTTTGAAGAAAGCTCCACCCGGCTTGTTTTCCGCAAAAACCAGACATCAGCCGTGGATGACCGTATTCTGTTTTTCCGAAGTGAGATTTCTTTAAAGGATTAAAACTTCTGGCCGTAGTAGGCGTGCGGTCCGTGTTTGCGGAGAAAATGTTTGTCGAGAAGGGCGGCGGGGACTTCGGAAATGCCGGGATTCAGCGTCAGGCTTTTGAGGGCCATGTCGGCGACGATTTCCAGGCTCAGAGCATTTTCGAGGGCTTTGGCTGAGGTGGCGCCCCAGGCAAAGGGGCCGTGATGCCGGACCAGCACTGCCGGAACCTGGAGGGGATCCCGGTCCGCGAAGGTTTCGACGATGAGATCGCCGGTGGCCTGCTCATAGGCCCCGTTGATTTCGTCGGGACGCAGGGATCGGGTGACCGGGACCGGACCGTAGAAGGCATCGCAGTGGGTCGTGCCCAGGCAGGGAAGGTTGCGGCCGGCCTGGGCGAAGGCGACCGCATTCCGGGAATGGGTGTGCACCACCGAGCGGATCCCGGTGAAGGTTCTCAGAAGAATCCGGTGGGTGGGCTCGTCGGAGGAGGGGCGGAGGGTGCCTTCCAGAATATTGCCGTCGAAATCCAGGATCACCATGTGTTCCGGCTGGAGCTGAGCGTAGGGGATTCCGCTGGGTTTGATGGCAAAGACACCCTGATCGGGATCGGAAACACTGACGTTGCCGAAGGTGAGGTCCACCAGGCCGGTGGCGGGAAGCTGCCGGTTGGCGGCGCAGCATTCCTCCTGAAGGGTTCGGAAGCTCACCGGCACAGTCCTTTCAGACCGTATGCGGCCTGGTTCCAGCGGAGTTCGTTGCGGAAGGCGCGCAGGTCGGTTTTGTCGTCGATGACCAGACATTCAATTCCGGCCATGCGGGCAAAGCTTTCGAGCTGACGGGTTTTGACCGAATAGGTGAAGCAGGTGTGATGCGCACCGCCGGCGAGGATCCAGGCAGACAGACCGGTTTCGAAGTCGGGTTTGGATTCCCAGACCACCCGGGCGACAGGAAGCCTGGGCAGGGGTTCGGGCGGCGCATGGGCATTGACTTCGTGCACCAAAAGCCGAAAGCGGTTGCCCATGTCCACCAGAGAGGTGTTCAGGGCCGCGCCGGGCTTTCCGTCGAAGACCAGCCGCACCGGATCGGCTTTGCCGCCGATGCCCAGGGGGTGAATTTCGCAGGAGGCTTTGCCGGAGGCGATGGACGGACAGATTTCCAGCATGTGCGCACCCAGCACCAGAGGGCGTTCGGGGTTCATGTGGTAGGTGTAGTCCTCCATAAAGGAGGTGCCGTGATCCTGTCCGTGAGCGATCATTTTCACCAGCCGGACCAGGGCTGCGTGTTTCCAGTCGCCCTCGGCTCCGAAACCGTAGCCTTCCGCCATGAGCCGCTGCACGGGGAGTCCGGGGAGCTGATCGAGGCCATGAAGATCCTCAAAGGTGTCGGTGAATGCGGTGAAGCCGCCTTCCTCCAAAAAGGCCCGGAGACCGGCTTCGATGCGGGCCGCGGTTTTCAGGGAGGCTTCGGCGGGACCACCCCGGGCGAGGGCGGGGGCGAGGTCGTAGGTTTCCGCGTATTCATCGCAAAGGGCGTTGACGTCCGCGTCCGGCACGGCCCGGATGCGTTCGGCCAGATCACCGATGCCGTGGGTGTTCACGGAAAACCCGAAAACCGATTCGGCTTCAACTTTATCCCCCTCGGTCACTGCGACCTGACGCATGTTGTCCCCGAAACGGACGACATTGGTTTGGCGGAGCTGATGCAGGGCGGCGGCCACCCGCGACCAGGCCGCAAGCTGCGCGCGGGTGTGCGCGTCCTGCCAGTGACCGACAATCACTTCACGCTCAAGCCCCAGACGGCTGCAGATGAACCCGAACTCCCGGTCGCCGTGCGCGGACTGGTTGAGATTCATGTAGTCCATGTCGATGGAGGACCAGGGCAGGGTGGCTCCGTACTGGGTGTGGAGGTGACAGAACGGTTTTTTGAGATGCCGCAGACCCGAAATCCACATTTTGGCGGGGGAGAAGGTGTGCATCCAGAAGATCAGCCCGGCGCAGGCAGGGTCCCGGTCGGCCTCACCGCAGACCGTCTGTATTTCCTCCGGGCGGGTAACGATGGGTTTACAGACGATGCGGATGGGTTGTTCACCGTCTGCATCGAGGGCGGCCGCGATTTCGCCCGCGTGGGCGGCAACTTCCCGCAGCGGGCCGGGGCCGTAGAGGTGCTGGCTGCCGGTGACAAACCAGAGTTCAAGGGATTCAAATGGATTTTTCATGCGTTGGCGGCTGCCTTGTCTTTGATGTCGAGGAGATCTTTCATAATACGGGAGAGGTCTGCGGAGCGGTTCACGCCGCCGAAGGCATCGTGGATGTCGAGGTAAAGCGCATACAGGCGGTTGTAGACCGCGTGGCGTTCGGGATCAGGACGGTAAACGGTTTCCGCGAGAGAGGTCATCGCCCCGCAGGCCTCCGTCAGGGAGGCGTACCCGCCTTGCTCCGGTCCGGCCAGCACGGCGGCGGCGACGGCGGCACCGAGGGCGCAGGTCTGATTGGAGGAGGAAAGGGCCATTTCGCGTCCGGTGATGTCGGCATAGGTCTGCATGAGGAAGGCATTTTTCCCGGCGATACCTCCGGCGCAGACAATGCGATCGGAGTGGACACCGCCGGAATCGAGCCGTTCAAGAATGGCTCTTGCACCAAAAGCGCTGGCCTCGATGAGGGCCCGGTAGATTTCGGCGCGGGTGGTGTGCAGGGTCTGCCCCAGAATCAGCCCGGTCAGCCGCTGGTCCACAAGGATCGTGCGGTTTCCGTTGTTCCAGTCCAGAGCCAGCAGGCCGGTGGCGCCCGGCGGCAGATGCTGAATTTCTTCGGTGAGCGCGGTATGAAGGCTTCCTTCACCTTCGCAGACCCCTTCGACCCACCATTTGAACAGATCGCCGACGGCGGACTGACCGGCCTCAACCCCGAAATATCCGGGTAGAATCGAGCCGCGGGCGATGCCGCAGATGCCTTCAATGACCGGGGCCTCTTTTTCGGCGGGCAGCACGGCGCAGTCGCAGGTGGAGGTGCCGATGACTTTGACGAGGGTGCCTTCGCGAATTCCGCAGCCCACCGCGCCGTAATGCACATCGAATTCGCCCATGGCGACTGGAATACCTGCGGGGAGCCCCAGCCGTTCGGCCCAGGCGTCACAGAGGGTTCCGGCAGGAACGGAGATGTCGAAGACCTCTTCATACAGGCGTTCGCGGAGGTCGGCGAGTTCAGGGGACAGTTGGGCCAGGAATTCTTTGTCGGGCAGACCGCCCCAGCTTTCGTCGAAAAGGGCTTTGTGTCCGGCGGCGCAGGCACAGCGTTTGACGTGTTCCGGCCGTTCGATGCCGCAGAGGAGGGCGGGAACCCAGTCCGCGAGTTCCACCCAGGAATGGGCGGCGTGGAAGACGGCGGGATCCACCTTGAGGCAGTGCCAAATCTTGCTCCACCACCATTCGGAGGAGTACACATTGCCGGACTGGGCCAGCATCCGGGGGCGTTCCCGCCGGCCTAGTTCGGTAATTGCCGCCGCTTCGGCGTGACTGGTGTGATCTTTCCAGAGCCAGCACTGCGCGTTGAGGTTGGCTTTGAATTCCGGCTGAAAGGCCAGTGGCACGTTCGCCGCATCCACCGGAATCGGGCTGGAACCCGTGGTGTCCACACCGATGCCGACCACCTGTCCGGTACGGAAGCCGGGATGGGCGGATTCAGCGTCTGCAAGCGCGAGACGGACGGATTCCTCCAGGCCTTTGACATAGTCGCCGGGGGACTGGCGGGCGAGTAAGTGATCGTTGGGATCCAGCAGGACGCCCTGATGGCCCTGCTCGTAGTTAAAGATGCCGGTGCCCATTTCGTGACCGTCGCCGCAGCGGACAATCAGAGCCCGGACCGAATTGGTGCCGTAGTCAATGCCAAGTGTGTACATAAGAGTGATAATTAAGCACAGATAGGGCTTGAGCAAAAGCGTGAAAAAGCTTTACAGTAAAGCTGTGAATTCAAAGCGGACCACCCTTCGGGATATAGCACAAAGAGCGGGACTGTCTCCGAACGCAGTATCGCTTGCTCTTCGGTCAAGTCCGGAGATCTCTCCGGCCACGCGCAAACGGGTAGAGGCTTTAGCGGAGGAGATGGGGTATCAGCGCAATCCGGCCACCAGCGAACTGATGCGTCAGATGCGGTTGAGAGGGTATCACAAGCAGGGGGCGACCTTTGCCGTGGTGAATGCGAATGACGATGCCGGGGCACTTCAGCGGCATCCTACAATTCCAACGTATCTTGAGGGCATTGAACGGCGGGCGGAGCGCGGCGGCTATGGATTGGATTTTTTCTGGATTCACCAGTGGGGACTGCGGACCGGGCAATGGCTGGAGGTGTTTCATACCCGGAATATCCGCGGGATTCTTTTGGTGGGTCTCATGGGCACGCATGATGTTCCGGATTTTTTTCATCCGGTGATTCAGCAGTATCCCTGTGCCGTGACCGGGGTCCGCACCCGTTCGCCGCCGCTTTCGTTTGCCAGTGTGGATCACCATGCCCTGACCTGTCAGGCGGTTCAGGAAGCTGTGGGCCGGGGATACCGCCGGCCGGCCCTGGTGCTGGACCCGGTGATTGACCGTCTGGTCATGGGCCGCTTTACCTCGGGTTTTGCGTATGCCCGGGAGGCACTGCCGGAAGCAGACCGGATCCCGGTATATTTTCAGACCTCCGCAGACCCGGAGCCCCCGGCAGGTTTTAAAGACTGGTTTGATGCGTATCAACCGGATGTGGTGCTTACCCTTTACAACCGGACCCGCCGCTGGGTGGAATCCTTCGGCACGTCACCGGACCCGGGATGGATTCAGTTGGAGCTTCGCCCGAACCAGGCTGACTGGGCGGGGATGAACCAGCATAACGACCGGGTGGGGGAGGCGGCCTTTGAACTGCTGGTCAGTGCCTTGTTAAACGGGGAAACGGGCGCCGCTGATTTTGTCAAAGGGGTTTTGATTTCGCCCACCTGGCAGGACGGGTCTTCATTGCCGGATCGGGGGAAGGCCGGGGATAATTTGCCGTAAGGTTTCAGTCCAGGGGGCGTTTTATTATTATGAATCTCATCCAAACCTTTATACTGACGCTCCTTCCGGCAATTGTTTTGCAGGCATTGCTTTGGCGTCACGCCATGAAAACCGTTAATGCGGGATGGGTGGATTTGGGGTGGACGCTGGGTATGGCCATCGGAGCCATGGTGCTGTTTTGGGTGCTGCCGCTGAATCCCCGCGCGGCGGCCGTGCTGATCCTGGTGCTGTTCTGGTCCCTGAGGCTGGCCACCCACATTTACATTGACCGTCTGAAAGGCAATCCGGAGGAGGATGGCCGCTACACTGCTCTCCGCGCTCACTGGGGTGAAAGCGCCAAATGGAAATTTCTGGCCTTTTTTCAGGGACAGGCTCTTCTTTCGGCGCTTTTTCTGATCCCGGCCACGATTGTGGCCCGGAGGGGAGGGGGTTTTCCCGATTTTCGGGATGTGTTCGGGCTCCTGCTTGCACTGGGTGCTATTGCGGGTGAGTCGTTGGCCGACCGCCAGCTGGCGGCGTTCCGGCGCAATCCTGAAAACAAAGGCAAGGTGTGTCAGGACGGACTCTGGCGGTATTCCCGGCATCCGAATTACTTCTTTGAATGGCTGCACTGGATGGCCTATCCGGTCTGGGCTCTTGGAGCTGAAAACTATGTTTTCGTCTGGCTGGGGCCGATCCTTATGTTTATTTTCCTTCGCTGGGTCACCGGCGTGCCGCACACGGAACGTCAATCTTTAAAATCGCGCGGCGATGCGTATCGCCGTTATCAGCAAACCACGAATGTGTTTTTCCCATGGATACCACGAAAACCCTCCTGAACCCCATGCCCGATGATAAAAGTCTGACGCTGTCTGAACGGATCCTCGCCAGAGCCTTTGCCAACGCCACCGGCGGACAGCTCCATGTCCGTTTCGCCTCCGGGCGCAGTCTCCTGCTGGGACGCAATGACAACGACCGCGCGGACCTGCAATTGCTATCCCCGGATGTGGCCCGCAGAGTTGTTCTTGGAGGGTCCATGGCGCTTGCGGAAACCTGGATGGAGGGGCTTTGGACCACTTCGGATCTTTCGTCTCTGCTTCGGATTCTGGCGCGGAGCCAGGCGGCCATGGGGCGAATTGCCCGGGGAGCCTCCAGGGTGTTGCAGGCCATGGACCATGCCGGGCACCGTCTGAGAATGAACACCCGGGAAAACGCGCTGAAAAATATTCAGGCTCATTATGATCTGAGCAACGATTTGTATGAAACGTTTCTGGATCCGTCCCTCACCTACAGTGCCGCAATGTTTTCAAGCCCCGGGGAGGATCTTGAGGTCGCCCAGCTTCGAAAAATTGACCGCCTCATCGATCAGCTGTCGCCCAGCCCACAGGATCATGTGCTGGAGATCGGCAGTGGTTGGGGGGCTTGTGCCATCCGCCTGGCGGAGCGGAGCGGGTGCAGAGTGACGAGTCTGACCTTGTCAAAAGAGCAGGCGGCGGAAGCCCGCAGGCGGGTGGAGCGTGCGGGTGTCGCCGACCGGGTTGAAATTCGTCTGCAGGATTATCGCGATGTCGAGGGTGTCTTTGATCATGTGGTCAGTGTGGAAATGATTGAAGCCGTGGGACATGAATTTCTTCCCGCCTACATCGAGGCGGTCAACCGGCATCTGAAACCCGGGGGACGCTTTGCTCTGCAGGCGATCACGATCCCGGAGGAGCGCTATGCCTCGTATCAAAAAAGCTGTGATTTCATCCGAAAACACATTTTTCCGGGGGGACATTTACCCAGTCAGGAACTGCTTGCGGATTTGATCTCCTCACACAGCGTACTGAAGTGCGTGGATAAAACCGAATTCGGAAAAGACTATGCAGAGACACTTCGCCGCTGGAGAGATGCCTTTGTGCAAAATCGTCGGCGTGTTCTGGATCTGGGCTTTGATGACGTTTTCTTCCGAAAATGGCTGTATTATCTTGCCTACTGTGAAGCGGGTTTTGACACCGGGCTCATTCATGTCCGGCAACTGACTTATGTAAAAAGCTGAATTCTTTATTTGTTATAATTGTTTATTAAGCAAATTTTAAGAATTAAACGCTTATAATGTCAAATAAGTTTCATTATGGGTTGTTTTTGTGAGGTCTTTCTCCTAAAATTCCTGAATGAATCAAAAAATCTGTAAAAACTTTGTTTGCGGTATACTCTTTTTCCCCGTGGATTTGTTCAGGTTGACTGTCCATTCCTGGTGTTTTCTTCTTGAGGGTTATTTCAATCGCTTTTCGAAACGCTCCGCAGAGCAGCGTTGCATTTTTTGCCGGGATTTGGATTCGGGATTTGTTCCCAGAAATGTCAGCTATAAAGTTCGTTACCGGAATTTGTGGATGGTCCGCATTCTTTTGCCGGAGCTCAAAGTGATTAAAGACGGCCGGGGAGGCGTGGTTCCGGTCTGTTACAATGAAGGGGGATATGTGAAATCACCCTGGTATACACCGATTTTGGCCTTGTCGCTTTTTATGTTCTGGTGGGCGTTCCTTACACTGATGCTCCTCAGAATTGGCGTGATTCCTCCTGAAGCAGATCCTTTTTCGCTGATGAACGCATTCTTTGAAAGAAATGCCTGACCCGTGCAACCGGCCAGGGCGCCCTCCCGATTAACCTCAAAGTGCTCGTCAACGGTACGCCGCAAGATAGGCCACCCATGCATCCATCCCTTCATACCGGGTTCGCCTTCGCAGGATGCCGTCGGCACTTCCGTGTGCGTCGGACCAGCCTTCAAAGTAGCTGTCGGTCTGCCGGAATCCGGCCTCGGCCAGGAGATCGCGAAGTTCGGTGATGGACCACAGGCGCCAGGCGTAGGTGAACGCTTTGGTTTGTGAAACAAGGTGCCGGCCTTTGAAATGAATGTGGCAAAGAATGGACTGGTCCACGGCATTAAAGCGGGCCTGCTCCCAGACGTAGGTAAATGCGGGGTAGGGGGTGCCTTCGACATCCTCTCCGGCCGGGATGTCTTTTTCTTCGGTCATGACCTGTTGGGCATGGGGACCTCCAAAGAGATCCAGCACAAAAACCCCGTCATCCACCAGTGACCTGTACACGGAGGTGAAATATGCCAGCAGGGTGCTCCGCTCCCGGAAAATCATGTAGGAAAAATTCAGTGCCGCCACCAGATCCACAGGAGGCGTCCGGGCATGCAGAACATTCTGCCGCAACAGGTGAATGCGTTCAAGCGCTTCGGGGGGGAGGGTGCTGAGTCGGTGCCGCCTTGCCCAGGTAAGGGTGGGCTGGTGCAGATCAACTCCCCAGGCGCTTCGGCGGGAATCGGAGGCCACCCAGTCACGGGCCAGCAGCCCGGTTCCGCAAAAATCTTCCCGGAGGGTTAGCGGCGCTCGGCCCGGCCCGCGTTTGAAAATTTTTTCAAACAGGGCGATGTCCACATCGGTTCCCTGTACCGAGGCTTCATACAGCACATGGGGATCCACAGGGTGTTTCATGGGGTGCCGACGGGGTGCTTCAGAAACTGTATCCAATGAGGAAGCTGAAGCGGGGGCGTTCCCGTTCGTTGTGCTCGCTGTTGAGATGCTGCCAGGAATAGTCCAGCCTCAGCGGGAATCCGGGAAGGTCAATCCGCAGTCCAATGCCATAGCTGGAGTTTTGTTCCTCGGTGTCCAGATCGAAGCTGTCGGAATTGACAACCCCCCAGTCATAAAACATGGCATAGCGGAACATTTCGGAGAGGGGGATGGAATATTCCGCCGAGGCGAACATCATGGTCTGTCCGCCCACCTCGCGCTGGTTTTCGTCCACCGGACTGACCTCCCGGAATTTGAAGCCGCGGATGGTCCGGGCTCCGCCGAGGAACAGGCGGTCGAAAATCGGCACGCGGTCTGAATTGCCATAATAATCGACACTGCGGACCCATCCCTGCAGGTTGAGGACATGATCCCAAATCACGGGATAGAAATGAGAGCCGCGAATGCCCACCTCGTAAATGTCCTCGTCGGCGCCCAATATGCCGCCGGTAAACCCGGTGTTCAGGACCACACGCCCCCCGCGGCTGGGGGTCCAGACATGATTGCGGGTATCCCGTGTCAGCGAGAAATCCAGGCCGCTGCGGAGGCTGTCACCCTCCTCAATCTGAATAATTTCGGCGGCATCTTCACTTACGTCATACACATCAATGTTTTCGATGGTGTAGGTGACGCCGCCTCGCCAGTTTTGTGTGAGGCCTTTCCGGAGTCCGAAACTGGCGCCGGTATTGCGCTGGTTATAGTCGTCGCTGAGGAAACGCCGGTCGTTTTGGAACAGGGAGGTCGTGAAACTCATCCGGCGGTCAAACACCCAGGGTTTGGTGTAATTCAGTTCGGCATCCCGGCGGCTGGTCCCCAGTTGAAGCCGGAGCTGGAGCTTTTCGCCGCCACCAGTGAACAAGGGAGGATCCGTGAGATCAAAATTCCCCTGGGAAAGTTCAATAAAGCCGACCAGATTGTCGATACTGGAGAAGCCGGCGCCGGCAAGAAACTGACCGCTTCTGCCCTCGGCCACTTCAAACTCCACATCATAGAGGAGCGGGTCGGACGTGGGCAGAATTGCCTGATTCACCCCGTCAAAGAAGCCCAGGTTCCGCAGGCGCGCGGCGCTGTTACGGACACGCACTTCGTTGAGCGTGTCCCCGGGAGCGACCAGCAGTTCCCGCCGGAGAACATGATCCTTGGTGCGCGTGTTGCCCCGGACACTGACATTGCGCACCGTGGCGACCCGTCCTTCCTGAACGGTGTAAATGACATTGACCCGGTTGTCGCCGGCCAACTGGATCTGCTCACGGACAATCGTCTGGGAATATCCCCGGTTGTTGTAGAAATCCCGAATGGCCTGGCGGCCCGCTTCAATCCGGTCGGTAAAGGCCGGCTGGCCGACCTGCAGCGGAACCTGGGCACCCAGCAGGGAGGAGGGATAGAGGGTATTGCCTTCGATTTGGATGCGATTGACCACAAAGCGGTCCGCGCGGTCTATGGGTATGGTAATGTTCAGGCGGCGTCCCCAGCCCTGATCAATCTCCGGAGGGCCCGCCCGGGCATCCAGATATCCCCGGCGGCGGTACATTTCCGCAATCGTGCCCATGTCCTGATTTAAAAAATTCTCGTTAAACACGCCCCGTTTGCTGATAAAGCTGAAGAGTGAGGTGGTTTTCTGCATCATCACCCGGCGCAACTGGGTGGAGGAATATTCCGTATTGCCTTCAAAGCGGATTCTGCCGACGCTCTGGCGCTGGCCCTCATCCACGGCAATGCGGAGGTCCGTAAAGTTATTTTCATCCGGCGGGGTCAGGGAAATATCAAAAGACGCGTCCGGAAAGAATGCGTTGCGGTAGCGCTCACGGATGGGTTCAATCCGCTGGCGGACCAGCGGTTCATCCACGCGGTCGCCCAGATTCAGTTCGAGCAGATTGCGGATCCGCGCATTGGAGAAGTGGTCTCCACCTTCAATGAGGATGCGGCGCACCCGGGGGCGTTCTTCGATTACATAAATCAGCGTGAGAGACTGGTCGGAATTTTCGCGCAATTCCGCAGCCACAAAGGCATAGCGTCCGGTTTCCTGCAGGCGGCGGATGTCGTTGTTCACGCGCTGGGCTTCAAAGGTCTGTCCGGGGGCTTTACTGACAAAAGAGAGGACGGTGGAGCTGTCCACTTCCCGGCCGGGGACGCGGCTGCGCACCAGCACATCCCGGACCGGGGCCTGAGCGCGAAGAACGGCGGCGAGCAGAAAGAAAACCGCATAATGAAGAAAAGATTTACAGCGCATAAGATTCATTTCCGGGGGGCATATCCTGAGGGGCGGCTACGCGGTTGTCAAAACGGGTGATATCGTCAAAGAAATTCAGTTCGATGGGGCCGACACCGCCGTTCCGGTTTTTGGCGATATCGACGATGGCCAGGGTTTTGTCCTCGTAATTCGGATCGTCGGGATAACGGGCGGGACGGCGGAGCAGAAAGACGACGTCGGCATCCTGTTCGATAGACCCGGAATCGCGCAGGTCCGACAGCTTGGGGACGCCGGTTCGGTCGCGGGTTTCCGCCGCGCGGCTGAGCTGACTGAGGACCATGACCGGCACATCGAGTTCTTTGGCCATGGCTTTGAGTTCGCCGGAGATCCCGCCGACTTCCCGCTGCCAGCTCTCTTTGGCGTATTTGGCGCAGTGGGCTATCTGAAGGTAGTCCACGATGATAAACTGAATGTCCTCTTTGTTTTTCAGGCGGCGGGCGCGGGCGCGCATGTCGGCAACGTCCAGACCACCGGAGTCGTCAATAAAGATGGGCGCGGATTTGAGTTCATCCGCCGCTTTCATGAGGCTTTCGTGCTGTTCACGGGCGAGAAAGCCCGCGCCGATTTTGGAGGCGGAGACCCGGGCACGGCAGCAGACCATGCGGCGGACCAGCGATTCGGCGGACATTTCCAGACTGAAGACGGCCACTCCGCGGGGTTTGCGCTCGGGATCGCCCACGCCGGTGGCGATGTTTTCCGCGATATTGAGCGCCAGTGAGGTTTTTCCCATGGACGGCCGGGCGGCCAGCACGATCATTTCCGCAGGCTTGAGGCCGCGGAGCATCCGGTCGATTTCTGAGAATCCGCTGGGAATACCGAGAATGCCGCGTTTGTTATCCGCCTGATCGTTGATCTCCCGGGCGACAGTCTGAATGAGGCCCGGCCAGGAGCGCCAGATCTGATCGCCGTCAAGATTGTTTAGATCCAGAAAGGTGGTCTGGGTCTCGTTGATGATCTGATCCACATCGCGGTCGGGATCATAACATTTGGCCACCGCCTCCTGGGCGCAGGCCATGATGTTGCGCATCAGGCTTTTTTGCCGGACGACCTCCAGATAACTTTCCGCGTGTACCGCAATCGGCGCCGCCTCCACAATGCGCTGCAGGAACGGAATGCCACCGATATCCTCGAAGACATTCTTTTCCCGCAGGCGGGAGCTGATCATCACCGGATCAATCGCTTTGAGCTTGTCCCGCATCTCCAGGATGGTTTCCCAGAGAATTTGATGGGCAGGAAAGTAAAAGGAATCCTTCCGGATTCCTTTTTCAACGGCGAGGTCAATGACCACGTCCGGATTGGCAATGACGCAACCCAGCAACCCCGCTTCCGCCGCCTCATCCTGAGGCGGGGTGCGGTCAAACTGGACTGGCGGATTCGCCATGGAGGGCTTACTCCTCTTCAGCGGCTACGACGCTGACTTTCACGCTGACCGCGACTTCGCGGTGCAGACGGATACGAACGTCGTAAGAACCCAACTGACGAATCGGTGAGCCAAGGCGCACTTCTTTGATGTCGAAGTTCAGTTTCGCGGCTTTGGCGGCATCTGCGATTTCTTTTTCCGTAACCGATCCGTAGAGGCGGCCTTCGCCGGAGGTTTTCACCGTAATGATGATCTCTTTGTCCTTCAGGGATTCGGCACGGACTTCAGCGGACTGTTTTTCTTCGCGGAGTTCGGCTTCGCGCAGGGCACGGGATTCGGCCAGGCGCGCTTTCATTTTTTCGGTGACCGGCGCGGCCTTTTTGTGCGGAAGGAGGAAATTGCGGGCATAGCCATCGGCGACATTCACAACATCGCCGATAATACCAAGACCGTCGACATCTTGTAACAAAATCAATTCTTTTGCCATGGGGGTACTCTTTTTAAATCAAGGGGTTTGTAAAGGGGGAGGACGATTCGCTCGGAATCAGGGCAGCAGGCCCATGACGCGGGCTTTGCGGATGGCGCGGGTGACCTGACGCTGCTGAAGCGCGTTGGCTCCGGTGGCGCGGCGGGGGAGAATTTTCCCCTGCTCGGTCATGAATTTCCGCAGCAGTTCGCTGTCTTTATAGTCGATTTCCTGTACCCCTTCGAGGTACTTGCAGGTTTCTTTGGCCATGGATGTGTTTCCTTTGGGTTCTACGCGGCGTTTTTCATCCGCAGGGTTTATGTGTCTAAAACAGGGTTGGGGTTAAAAGGGGAGGTCCTCATCATCGCCGGATTCATCATTCGGCGGCGGTGAGGGCGCGGTGGCCTGTGCCGGAGTCACTTTGGGGGCGGCCGGGGCGGACTGGGCGGATGCCGCGGGTCTGGGGGCACTGTCCTCGCGGGGGGCGATGAACTGTACCCGCTCGGCGACCACGCTGTGTTTACTGCGTTTGGCCCCTTCGGGGGTTTCCCAGGTTTCGTAGCGCAGCTTGCCTTCCAGAAGGACAGGCGAGCCTTTGCTGAGATACTGGTTGCAGGGTTCCGCCTGATTGCCGAAGACGGTGATGTCCACGTAGCAGGGGCGGTCGGTCCATTCACCGGTCTGGCTGTTTTTGACCCGCTCATTCACGGCAAGGCGAAGCTTGCAGATGGCCATGCCGCTGGGAGCATAGGCCAGTTCGGGGTCCGCGGTCAAATTTCCGCAGAGAACAATGCGATTGAGGGAGGCAGCCATGGGAAAATCCTGATCCGGTTAGGAGGCAACCGCTTCCGGAAGCCGGGTTACCTGAATGCGGAAAATCGCCTCTTCAAGTTTGAGGCTCTTCTGGAAAGCGTCGACGTTTTCGCCGGGCATTTCAAAGCGCATCAGGGCGTATTCACCTGCGGTCTGCTTGGACATCGGACGGGCAAAGGTTTTGCGTCCCAGACGGGTGGGTTTCCCGGCAACGGTGCCGCCGGCATTTTTGACCGCGGCGGTGAGTACGCCAAGGCCTTTTTCAATTTCGTCTTCGGTCAGGGATTCGGGCAGAATCACCATGGCTTCGTATCGGTTCAAGGTCTTCTCCTTATCGGGGGTTAGGGCCCATGCGGATTGTCCCGCATGGGGGATTCAGTTAAAAAAGTTCAGTTAAATTGGTTCAGTTAAATTGGTTCATGGCCGCCTCGAAATCACCTTCCAACACAAAGGTGACCGCGTCGGCGGCCCGGTTCCGGCTTTCCTCGACCTGCTTTTGCACCTCATCCTTCCAGGGACTCAGCACGTAGCGGATCAATTCCTCCCCGGGGGGACGGGGGCCGACACCAATCCGGAGGCGGGGAAACTCCTGAGAGTCCTCCAGACCCCGAATCACCGAAGTGATTCCGTTATGTCCACCGGCGCTTCCGCGTTTGCGGAGGCGCAGGCGGCCAAGCGGCAACTCCAAATCGTCATAGACAATCAGAACGTTTTCCGGTGAAAGCTTCCATTTACGAACCGCTCTGGCAACGGCCTCGCCGGAACGGTTCATAAACGTCCTCGGTTTGAGCAACCGCACCGGGGAGGGCTCTCTATGCCATGTGGACACCCATGAACGCAAGCCGAAACCGCGTTTAAAGCGAAGGTTCTGCCGGGCGGCCAGCAGATCGAGGACTTCAAATCCAATGTTGTGGGGGGTGTCCCGGTAGATCCGCCCGGGATTCCCCAAGCCCACCACCAATTGAATGGAAGAACTCATGCGTCAAAACAGGGCCGGGCTCAGTCTTCCGCGGCTTCGTCTTTTTCGCCGATCACTTCAGGCTCGCCCGCAGCCGCGCCGGTTTCTTCTTCGTCATCGTCCACACCGCCCACGCGGGGTTTCAGAACCGTGGCGATGCTGACATGCCCGGGGGTAATCAGCCGGAAATCGGCGGGCAGCGTGATCTGGTTGGCGGTAAGGTGATCCCCGATCGCCATTTCGGAAACGTCCACGTCCAGCTCTTCGATCATATCCGAGGCTTTGCACTCGACTTCGAGTTCGCGGAACTGAATGTCGAGGGTGCCACCGGTTTTGCTGACGCCGACGGGGGTGCCGACGAGGTTGAGGGGCAGGTGGACTTTCACTTTGCGGTTCATACCGATTTCGTGGAAGTCCACATGCAGGATGCGCGCGGTGATCGGATGGTGCTGCACCTGTTTCAGGAGCGCATGGCGGGGAGCCTCGTCGCCGATCTGCACGTCGAGCATCATGTTTTCGCCTTGGTGATGCTTCAGCATCATCAGAAAATCATGCTCGTTGAGATAGACAGGAATGGCTTCTTTTCCCTCGCCGTACAGGACGCCGGGGATGTTGCCTTCGTTACGAATTTTGCTCAGCTCGGACTGGAGACCGGGCGTGCGCAGTTCAGCTTTTACAAGAGTTTGGGTTGCGGACATGTATACTTACCTCAGGGTTAATCGTTGACTTGAAATCGTTGACTTGAAATTATTGAATCCGGAACAGGGAGGTCACGGACTGATAGTTGTGAATGCGCATGATGGCGTCGCCAAGCAGTTCGGCGAGCGAAAGACGGGTGATCAGGTCCCCTTCGTCCATGCGCGCGGGCACGGAGTCGGTGGTGACCAGATGGGAGATCGCACTGGTTTTAATCCGGTCCAGGCCCTCCTGATTCAGCAGGGTGTGCGAGACGGCGGCCATCACGCTTTTGGCCCCGCTTTCTTTCAGGACTTTGCTGGCCGCGCAGAGCGTTCCGGCGGTGGTGGTCATATCATCCACCAGCACCGCGTTGCAGCCTTCGACTTCGCCCACCACGCTGATGACATCCACCTCGGTGGCGCTGCGGCGGTTTTTGGCGACAATCGCGATGTCGGCATTCAGAAGCTGCGCATAGGCATAGGCCATTTTGGTTCCGCCGGTGTCCGGGGAGACCACCACGATGTTGTCGAGCTTCAGACTTTTCAGATGGCTCACAATCACCGGGCTGGAGTACAGATGATCCACGGGGATGTCGAAAAAACCCTGAATCTGCTGGGAATGCAGATCCACCGTCAGAATCCGGCTGGCACCGGCCGTGGTGAGCAGATTGGCCACCAACTTGGCGGTGATCGGCACGCGCGGCTGGTCTTTGCGGTCCTGGCGGGCGTACCCATAGTAGGGCAGCACACAGATAATCCGCTTGGCACTGGCCCGGCGGCAGGCATCCATCATGATCAGCAGTTCCATGAGGTTGTCGTTGCCGGGCTGACAGGTCGGCTGAATGATGAACACATCGTGCCCGCGGATGTTTTCCAGAATTTTCACGAAAATTTCGCCGTCGGGAAAGCGCTTGACCTCGATTTTGGTCAGGCTTTGGCCAAGATATTCAGAAATTTTGTTCGCCAACGCGGGGTGGGCGGTTCCGGAGATGAGCTTCATGAAATTGGGGGGGGGGATCTGGGAATAAAACTGGTTGCCCGACAAGGAGTCGAACCCTGACTAACAGGACCAAAACCTGCTGTGCTACCATTACACCATCGGGCAAAAAATCTTCCCCGTTTCGGGAAGGGACGATGCGAATACTCTTCAGGAGGGGCTGTGTCAAGCGTACACCCTCATGAAATTTTTCGCTTGGTTTTCTTATAGGTTTCACTGTAGACTCCATTTTTTTCCAATTGAACACGACAATCGCAACAACCCGATACACGCCAACCCCACGCCAACCCCAGGAGACACCATGAGCGAGAAACTTGAATCCACCTATCAGAATGCCCAGCGATTCTCTCCCGACGAAGCCTTCAGCCGTCAGGCGCATGTGGGCTCTCTGGAAGCCTACCGGAAAGAATACGAGCGCTCGGTTGCGGATCCGGAGGCCTATTGGGCGGAAATGGCCGAAACGCATGTCAGCTGGTTCAAGCCCTGGAAAGAGGTGATGTCCTATGATTTCGACACCATCGGTCTGAATCAGGGACCGTATGTGAAGTTCTTTGACGGGGCCAAACTGAACGTATGCTATAACTGTGTGGACCGTCATGTGAAAAACGGCAAAGCGGACAAGGTGGCGATTCAGTGGCAGGGGGAGCGCGCGGAGGAGTCGCGGACGCTGACCTATCGGGATTTACAGCGGGAGGTGAACAAATTTTCCAATGTGCTGCGGTATCACGGGGTGAAAAAGGGTACGGTGGTGACCATTTACATGCCGATGATTCCGGAGATGCCGATTGCGCTGCTGGCCTGTGCGCGGATCGGGGCCATTCATTCGGTGGTGTTTTCGGCCTTCAGCTCCGATGCACTGCGCAATCGGATTCAGGACTGCGGCAGTGAGGTGGTGATCACCTCGGATGTCTCCTTTCACGCCGGCAAGGTGTCCGGACTCAAAGACAAGGTGGATCATGCGGTGGACCAGTGTCCGCAGGTCCGCAAGGTCTTTGTGTACAAACGGGGCGGGGGCGAGTTTTACATGCGCCAGGGCCGTGATTTCTGGTGGCAGGATGAAATGCTCGATGCCAGCGAAGAATGCCCGCCCGAATCCATGGCGGCCGAAGACCCGCTGTTTATCCTCTACACCAGCGGCAGCACCGGCAAACCCAAAGGCGTGCTGCACACCACCGGCGGCTACCTGCTCTGGGCCGCGATGACCACCCGCTATGTGTTTGATCTCAAGGATGAGGATGTGTTCTGGTGCACCGCCGATGTGGGCTGGATCACCGGGCATTCGTATCTCACCTACGGGCCGACCGCCAACGGGGCGACTCAGGTCATGTTTGAGGGCGTGCCGACCTGGCCGGAACCGAACCGCTTCTGGGAAATTGTCGAGAAATACAGGGTCAGCATCTTTTACACCGCCCCGACGGCGATCCGGGCGCTGATGCGGCTGGGCGAGTCCTGGCCGGATGCGCACGATTTGTCCTCCCTGCGTCTGCTGGGTTCGGTGGGCGAACCGATCAATCCCGAGGCGTGGAAATGGTATCACCGGGTAATCGGCCGCGGAACCTGTCCGGTCGTCGACACCTGGTGGCAGACCGAAACCGGCGGGATCATGCTGACCACTCTGCCGGGCGCCCACGACGCCAAGCCCGGTTCGGCCGGCTTCCCGATGTTCGGCATTCAGCCGGCGATCCTGCGGACGGACGGCACCCCTGCGGACAAAAACGAAGGCGGAAGCCTCTGCATCACCCAACCCTGGCCGGGAATGCTGCGCGGCGTGTACGGCGATGCCGTCAATGAACGGATCCGCCACACCTACTTCGCCAAATTCCCGGGGATCTATTTCTCGGGCGACGGCTGCCGGCAGGATGACGAGGGCTATTACTGGCTGCTGGGGCGCATGGATGACGTGATCAATGTGTCCGCGCACCGCTTCGCAACGGCGGAATTCGAGAGCAGTCTGGTGGGCGATTCGCGGGTGGCAGAGGCGGCGGTGGTCGGCTATCCGCACGAAACCAAAGGGCAGGGGGTCTATTGCTTTGTCACCCTTAAACAGGGCGTGGAGGCCGATGACCGGCTGCGGCGTCAGTTGGTCGAACGCGTGCTTGAGGACATCGGCCCCATTGCCAAGCCCGACAAAATTCACTTCACACCGGCCCTGCCCAAAACGCGGTCCGGCAAAATCATGCGCCGGATTCTGCGGAAAATTGCCGAAGGAGATCTTGCCAATATCGGCGATACCAGTACGCTGGCAGATCCTTCGGTGGTGGATGCGCTGCTGGAGGGGCGTCAATAACACTCAACCCGGGCCCGCCCATGTTTGTTCCCCAATGGATTATTGAAAAAAAACGCGACGGAGACGCGCTCAGTGCCGAAGAGATCACCGAATTTATTCGGGGATACCATGCCGGCACCGTGCCCGACTACCAGATGGCCGCCCTGGCCATGGCCGTGTACCTCCGGGGCATGACCTTTGAGGAAACCGCCGCCCTGACCGAAGCGATGATGCACACCGGAACCCTGCTGGACACCTCCGGGCTGTCCCGTCCCGTCTGCGACAAGCACAGCACCGGCGGCATCGGCGACAAAGTCAGTCTTATCCTCGCCCCCCTTGCCGCCGCCTGCGGGCTGGCGGTGCCCATGATCTCCGGACGGGGCCTGGGCATCACCGGCGGCACCCTCGACAAACTGGAATCGATCCCCGGATACCGCACCGACCTCAGCGAGACGGAATTCCTGAAGGTCGTCGATGAAGTCGGCTGCGCCATCATCGGTCAGACCGCCTCGCTCGCCCCGGCGGATAAAAAACTTTACGGACTCCGGGATGTCACCGGCACCGTGTCGTCGATCCCCCTGATCACCGCGAGCATCATGTGCAAAAAAATGGCCGAAGGGCTGGATGCGCTGGTGCTGGATGTGAAAGTTGGCCGCGGCGCGTTTATGAAAACCCGCGATCAGGCCCGCGAGCTGGCGCGAAACATGGTGCGGGTGGGGGAGGCGATGGGCAAATCCGTCGGGGCTCTGCTCACCAATATGGATGTGCCGCTGGGACACACCGCCGGAAACGCGCTGGAGGTCCGCGAAAGCATCGAATGCCTGCAGGGCAGGGTGAAAGGCCCGCTGTGGGAGGTGACCCGCGAACTGACCGCGGCGATGCTGCAGCTTTCCGGCATCGTCCCGGAGCGGGAGGCGGCACTGCAACAGGTGCAGACAGCCCTCGATTCCGGAAAAGGCCTGGAGATTTTCCGCCGTATGGTGGAGGCCCAGGGGGGCAACCCGGCGGTGTGCGAAGATCCGGACCTGCTGCCTGCCGCCGCCAACGTGGAGTCTGTCGCCTCGGAGAGTTCCGGATGGATTGCCGATGTGGATGCCGATAAGATCGGCCGCGCGGTCCTA
>PXDP01000145.1 GCA_003565035.1 PVC group bacterium
ATCGGCACCTCCCCCATTCTCTCGAACTCTGCCAAGACATCCAGCGCATCAAAGCCCTTCCGTTCCCTTAGCTTTTTCCGCATCCGGTCCACATCCGCCTTCGTCTCCCCCTTCGAATACAGCCAAATCCGGTACACAGACTGCACATCTCCCCAGCCCTTCGGTTCCGCCCGCTCCCTGCGTTCCGCCTCTAACTGTGGTCCAATCGCCCGCCAATCACCCGATCCAGGGGATTTGCCCTCCTTCTTCTGCTCCTCTTTCAACTGACCTCCCCGCACCCGCTCCGCTTTATGCGGTAAATACCCTCGCGACAGACGCACCAGCATCTCCAATCCCTTCCGCTCCGCATGACCGCCCCCGCATGCCGCCGCATAGCCACTCCACCGATAGTCCATCGGATCCTCCACCATCCCCGCCCGGATCGGATTCAAATCCACATACGCCGCAACCGACATCAGTGCCAGCGGATTGCCCTCCACCACCACACTCCGGTACCGCGCATCCCAGAACGCGCCGGAACACTTGTGTGTCCGGTTATACCACAGCGTATAGCCATGTTTCAGTACCCGCATAAACTCCGGCAAATCATACATCCGCTCCGTCACCTGCCCATCCAGCTTCTTCTGATCCTCCTCCTTATGCAGCGCATAAAACTGTTCCCATTGCTTCACCTTGTCCTTCGACCAAACAAGCTTCAGCCGCCGCACAACCTCCTCATGATCCACCGCTTCCCGCTCCGGCACCCAAAGCAGCAAATGAAAATGATTCGACATCACGCAATAGGTCACCACCGTTATTCCCGAAAACTCCGCCCATCTGAAAGCCAACTCCCGAAACGCCTCCTTCTCCTTCGCCTCCAGCAAATAATCCTGCCCCCGCACGCGACTCGTCACATGCACAAAATATCCGCCCTCCTTCGGCAGCACCCGCTCCCGCTTCTGGGCATTCTTCTCCACACAAGGCCACACCGGCCCCGGAATCTTAGATGACTTTGGAACAATCATACACCCCTCCTATCGATACAACCGCTGTTTTCAAGCAAAAAATTCTTTAAAATACCTGTTATTTTAAAAACGCAAAATTCTTTAAAATACCTGTTATTTTAAACGCTGTGAAGTATGCCCTTAACTTTTCTGGAATTCAGGGTATATTTGCCGAACACTTTAACGCTTACCCACAAAATACAGGCTACATTCCATGAAAACACCCACATATCTGTTCACATTCCTCTTGACCCTGCCCCTTTTCGCGCAAATCCCCCAAAGCAACCGGCATGAAGGCGAAGCCGCCGCCGACCGGGCCGCAGCCTGGCTGCTGGCAGGTCAGCATGAAGACGGTCACTGGAGCAGCCCGCAGTGGCCCGCCCTCACCGGGCTGGCGGTCTGGGCGCTCAGCCTCTCCGACGCGACCCGCGACAGCGAGGCGGTCCGGCGCGGGGTGGATTATCTGCTCTCCACCGCCCATCCTGACGGCTCCATCTTCGTCAAACCCGATGAAACCCGACGCGGCGGCGGACTGAGCAACTACAACACCGCCATCGCCATGGTGGCCCTTCATCTCTCGGGCATTGAAGAAGCCCGCCCCTACGTGCTCCGCGCCCGCCGCTTTGTCGCCGCCGCCCAGCATCTTGGCGGCGATGTCTACCACGGCGGCTTCGGATACGACGCCAATACCGGGCGCGCCTATGCCGACCTCTCCAATACCTTCATTGCCATCGAAGGCATGCGCCTGACCGAGGATGTCGAAGATTTCCGCACCGACGGCGAACGCGTGGATTTCGACCGCGCCGCCGCCACCGAATTCATCACCTCCATCCAAAACCGCCGCGAAAGCAATCCCGCCGAGTGGGTGTCTGATCATCCCGAAGATGCCGGCGGCTTTGCCTATCGTCCTGATGACTCCCGCGGCCTCGTCCGTCAAACGGCCGACGGCAAAGAAGCCTTCCGCACCTTCGGCAGCATGACCTATGCCGGCATGCTCTCCCTCATCTATGCCGACGTGGACCGCGACGACCCCCGCATCCGCTCCGCCTTCGACTGGGCCAGAAGGAACTGGACGGTCACTGAAAACATGCCTGCGGATCAGGAAGGCTACTTCTATTTCATCAACGTGCTCACCAAAGCCATGGCCACCTTCGGACAGGACATCTTTACCCGTGAAAACGGCGAAGAGGTCAACTGGCGCGTCGATGTCATCAACGAACTTGTCCGCCGCCAGCGCATTGATGCCCAAGGTAACGGCTTCTGGCTCAACGACGACAACCGCTACTGGGAAGGCGATCCCGTCCTGGTGACCGCCTACGCGCTCATCGCCCTGCAGGTCGCCCTCGGCGAGTGATGGTCATCGTTTAAAGGTCCTCAGCCGCCTGGTACAACCGCCGGAAACGCGCCAGAGCCTCTTCTCTGCGCGCCCCCCGCAGCGAACGGGCCTCCAACAGCGTGTCCACCGCCTGAATGTACAGATCCATGATCTGCAGACGCTCGGCGCGCTGACCAAAACGCAGCATAGACATACGCGACCGCCAGGCCTGGAGCAGATAAGACACCCAGTGCTCGTCCAGCGTGTCGGCCAGCTCCGCAAGACTGAAGCGCTCCTCACGGGGAACCTCTTCCCCGTCCAGTCCAAAACGGCCCGGAATCAAAACCAGTTCCCGGGCCAATTGCTCCCGGAAAAGGGCTTCTGCGGCGGGGTTGGCCAGAAATCGGCGCTCCCGGCCCGCCATCCAGACTTCCCAGGCCAGGTGCACATCCCGAACCGACCCGGCATCCAGGGCCTGCCGCCACCAGGCCGCCGACAAACCGCCCGACTTCAGAATTTCCCGCCAAATCCGTTCCCGGTCCGGGACGGCGGCCCATAAAAACGCCACCGCCCAAAGGTCATCCTCCGAGGCCCCCCCTGCCAAAGCGCCCGGCCCCGTCAGCGAATACGGCGGATTGAGCTGCCCCGTCCGCCACCGGGACAGCCCTCCGGCCTGCAGAGCCCCCCGCCGCTCCGGCACAAACTCCGGTGCCCACCCGCGGGTCAGCCATCCCGGCACCTGAGGAACCGGCCGGCCCTCTGCAACTTGCTGATCCATAAACCGGTACAGCATCGCCTCCAGAAACGTTTCCGCGAAGCGCAGCGAATCAAAACCCTCCCCCTCCGGAGCCCGGATCTCCTGAACAAGTCCCCGGCCGCGTCCCTGCTGAAAAAGTCGAATGTTTTCAAGGTCCGGATGCAGCACCACCACCACCGGCCGCAAGGGTTCAAACGCAACCCGCACCCCGAACTCCCGGTTCAGACGCCGCAGCGTGTCCTCCATCCAAAGCGCAACCCCCTGGGTGCCCGGGGAATCCAGCCCATTCACCACAAAGCGGTTTTCTTCGGTGCGCACCGTCTTCCAGTCCGCAGTCTCCCACCCCTCCTCGCTCCGCAGACCGGTCAGACCCGGCAGAACCAGCAGCCACAGGACCGCAATGCGCCGCATCTCACGCGCCCGCTTTCCGTTCCAGAATCAGGGTCACCGGGCCGTCATTCACGAGATGCACCTGCATATCCGCCTGAAACACTCCGGTTTCCACCGGTACATCCAGTCCACGCAGCGCGGCGACAAAGGCCTCCACGCCTGCGGCGGCCTCTGCGGCCGGCGCCGCCCCGGTGAACCCGGGACGGAAACCCTTCCGACAGTCACCAAACAGGGTAAACTGACTCACCACCAGGCAGCCCCCGCCCACAGCAGACAGCGGCAGATTCATTTTCCCCTCCCCGTCCTCAAACACCCGCAGCCCGGCGATTTTCCGGGCCATCCAGTCAATTTCACCGGCCCCGTCCCCCGGTGCCATTCCGGTCAAAAGCAAAAACCCCGGGCCGATGGCACCGACTGTACGCCCCGCAACGTCGACCCGGGCCTCCAGAACCCGCTGAAGAACCACTCTCATTCGTTCGACTCCCGGCCCCGAAGCGTCAGGATCATATTGCCCCGTTCCACACGCTCAATACGCACCTGCTCCCAAAAAATCTCCTCCACCGCCAGACCCAGCGAAACCGCGCGACTCCGGGCAATTCCTCCGGCAAAGCGGACCGGCAGCGGCAGATGACCCACCCACAGACTGTGCACCACAAAAACCTCCTTCTCTCTCGAAGGCACCAGCACCACCCGCGTACTCAGACGCAGCCCGAACATCCGGGTGAGAGCGACCACCACAATCTGATCCTCTGCGGCTGAAACCCGCAGCCTCATCGGTTCCTGAATGTTCCGTTCCGAGTAGGCATTCCAGCCCGATTCCGACACCGCATAGCCCCGCCACGGCGAATCCAGATTCAAATCCCGCTGAATCTGCATCAGGACCCGCTGGGTCTGGGCGGCCTCCGCCGAAGACCCCACCGGCCCGAGCGGCTCAAACGGCCACGCCAGCAGACCAAACAACACCGCCAAGGTTAAGCAGACAAACGAGGCAATACTGGCCTGAATCGCACGGATCCGGGAGTTTTTCTGCTTTTCAATCGACGGAATTGCGGCACCGCCCACATAAATCCGGGCCCCGCACTTTTTACAGAAAGGACGGCCGAAATCATTTGGCGTTTTGCACACCGGACAGGCCACTCCGGGCCGCTTGTTTTTATCGGCAGGCATACCCGGCCTCAGCCTGAAGCGGCCGCAGTTTTCGGTGAAGGACTGGAGGCGGCCGGAGCCGCCGCCGGTTTAGCGTCGGATTTCGCCGGAGCCGTCTCGGATTTTCCGCCCCCCTGCTCCGATTTTGCCGCGCTTTTATAGGAATCACTGCGGTAATCCGTGGTGTAAAACCCCGAGCCCTTAAACAGCAAACCCGCGCCGGTGCCGATTTTCCGCTTCAGGGCCGGTTTGCCGCAGGCCGGACAATCCTTCAGAGGCGCGGCACTCATGGCGTGAAATGCCTCCAGGGCATGATCACATTCCGCACAAACATAATCATAAGTGGGCATAACAGAATCCTTTCGTTAAGAGGGAGAGTTGATTGTTAGGCAAATTTATATAGGGGGAAGCCATGAATGTCAACGCCGCCACGCCTTCACCGCCCCATGAGACCTTTCACGATCCGCAAAGCGCACTCAGCGAGTGGATGGCCGCCGGACGCGCGCTCGTCGAGGCCGAACTCGACCGTCGGCTCCCCCCCGCCACCGAAAAACCCGCCATCCTCCACGAAGCCATGCGCTACGCCACCCTCAACGGCGGCAAACGCCTGCGGGCCATTCTTGCCCTGGCCGTCTGCCAGGCACTCGGCAAAGATCCCCGTCGCGCCCTGCTTCCCGGAATCGCGCTGGAAGCCTTCCATGCCTACACGCTGGTTCACGATGATCTTCCCTGCATGGACGACGACGATCTCCGCCGCGGCAAGCCCTCCACCCACATCCGCTACGGTGAAGCCAACGCCCTGCTTGCCGGAGACGCCCTGCTCACCCTCGCCTGCCAGTGGATGGCCGAATCCGTCACCCCGCTCCCGCATCCGCCCGCGGCCCTCGTCCTCGAACTGACCCGGGCCGGCGGATCCACCGGCGTTATCGGCGGCCAAATCGAAGACCTCGCCGCCGAAGCGCTCCCCCCCGAGGAGGAACGCCTCCTCTACATTCACAGCGAAAAAACCGCCCGCCTTATTGCCTGCGCCTGCCGCTGCGGGGCCATCGCCGCCGGCGCCTGCCCCGCCACCGTGGACACCTTCGGCGACTACGGTCACCACCTCGGACTGGCCTTCCAGATACTCGACGACATTCTCGACGCCACCCAGGTTACCGCCATCCTCGGCAAACCCGCCGGCAGCGATGCCGAAAACCACAAGCTCACCACCGTTTCCCTCTGGGGACTGGAAAAAAGCCGCTCAGAAGCCCGGCGCCACACCGACCTCGCCCTCGCCGCCCTGGAAAAAACCCGTGCCGACACCCACCGGCTCGCCCCCCTCACCGCGCATTTGCTCAACCGGGACTCCTGATGGTTTTCCGATGATCGGAAAACTTGCGGACCGGTTTTCCGATCATCGGAAAACCGTTTCTCAGGCGGAAAGGGCTTTGGCCGCGTCTCCGGCGAGCTGTCCGCAGGCGGCGTTGATGTCCACCCCTCGCTGAATGCGGACGGTGGCGGGCACGCCGCGGGATTCCAGATAATTCCGGAAGGCATTGACGCGTTCGCGGCTGCTGCGGGTCATGCCGATGTCGTCCACAGGGTTCAGGGGAATGAGGTTGACGTGCATGGGAAATTTGCCTTTGGCCAGCAGCACATCCGCCAGCTTCTGCGCCTCGTGCAGGTCGTCGTTTTTTTCCTCAATGAGCACATATTCAAAGGACACCCGCCGGTGGGTTTTGTCGGTGTATTCGCGGACGGCATCGATCAAATCCCCCACCGGATAGCGGCGGTTCACCGGCATCATCGCGGAACGGATTTCGTCATCCGCCGCATGAAGACTGATGGCCAGGTTCACCTGCAGCGGATCGTCCATGAGTTTGCGGATGCCCGGAATCAGCCCCACGGTGGATACGGTGAAATTGCGCGCCCCGAAATTGAAGCCGTCCGGATCGTGGAGGCGTTCCACCGAGGCCCGCCAGTTGGTGTAATTGTTGAAGGGCTCGCCCATGCCCATAAACACCGCATTGGTGAGCCGGCCCGGCACCCGCTCCACCGAATCGAGCCGGTGTTTGACCATGCCGTCGGCATCCACATCGTCCGGAATCTCCCGCAGCATTCGCTGCGCCCACAGCACCTGGTGCGCAATATCTCCCGGTGACAGATCTTTCATAAACCCCAGCTTCGCGGTCGCACAGAACACACAGCCCATGGGACAGCCGGCCTGACTGCTCACGCAGACCGTGGCCCGGTCGGGATAGACCATCAGCACCGCCTCAATGGTTTCGTTGCCGGGCAGAGCGAACACCGCTTTGCGGGTCAGTCCGCCATCGCCGCGGTACACCTTGAGCAGCCGCAGGGTGGAAATACAGGCATGCTCCTTCAGAAAGGCACGGAACCCGGCGGGCAAATCCGACATGGCCTCAAACTCATCCGTGAGCAGCACCCAGAGCTGACGGTACAACTGCTTGGCCCGGAACGCCGGCTGCCCCCAGGCTTTGACCTGTGCGGTCAATTCCGCCAGACTCAGATCCAGCACATTGATTTTTTGAACATCGCTCATTGCAGTCTCTTTACCGTCCCCGGGCCTGAATTTCAATCTTCATCCGGCTGAAGGCGATTTCAGCCCCTTTCGCCTTGCTTTTTTCGCTGAAAAAACGATGATGATCCTTCCATGTTTTTCCATCGGACTATGATCAGCGCCCTCGCCGCCTCGGGGCTTTTTCTGTCGTTTGCCCGCATTTGCGCCGGCATCCCCGCACCCGTGCGCGAACGCGACGAAGCCCACCCGGAGCTGACCGTCCGGGTGCAAACCTTTGCCCGCGAGCAGGTCATCATCACCAACCCCATTCGCTGGCCGCAATTCACCTTCCGCCTGCCGGAAGGATCGCTTGTCGAAGAGGGGGACACGGTGTTTGAGTTCGATCTCACCGCGCCACTTAACCGTCAGCGCGGCATTGAACGCAATTTGGCCGAGACCCAAAATCAGATCGAGGTGCAACTGGGGCGGATTCAGCAGCGCATTCTGGGGCTGGAGGATCAGAAATCGACCCTGGAGGCGGAGCGCGAGGTGCTCAGGGCGCGCCGGGAATATCTCCACGCGCTGCCCCGTCCCGAAGACGTGGCCATCGCCAAAGGCCGACTGGATGTCGCCCGCCGCAATCTTGAGGCCCATCTTGCGGACCGGGACACCGCCCGCAGCCGGCTGGAGCGGGGGCTGGTCTCTCCGGCGGTCCTCGAAAGCGCCGAAACCGATCTCGCCCTGCAGCGGGCCCGGACCCTCTATGCCGAAAAACGTCTGGCGGCCGCGTCGGAGCCCGCCCATCCCCACACCCTCCGCATTAACGAACTCCGCATCGAAAACCTGACCCTGGAAATCGAAAAACTCGGGTTGGAAATTGAATCCCAGCGGGAAATTCTCCGCATTGAAACCCGGACGACCGACCGGCGGCTGGAGAATCTGTTGCGGGAGCAGGCCGAAGTCGAGGAGGAGCTTCGTCATCAGCGCATTCTCGCCCCCGCAAGCGGGGTGCTGATCTACACCTCCCGCCTCAAGCGCGAACTCGCGTCCGGCGGCAAACCGGCCCGCGGCATGGCCCTGGTGGAAATCCCGGACCCTGCCAGCCTGGCCCTTCAGGGTCGAATTCCCGAACAGCAGCGCTCCCTCTTCCGTGTCGGAGACCCTGCCTGGGTCACCCTCAACCCCGTGCCCGACCGCGTGTTCACCGGCCGCATTCAGAGCATCTCGCCTCTCCCCCGCGATATCTCCGAAACCGACCGGCGCACCCAGGGCGATGCCTCAGCGGAAACCGGCGTGAAAGTCTTCGACATTGTCATTGTGCTCGACGACCTGCCGGAGAACATTCCTTTTGGCGTGTTCGGCTCCGCGCGGATTCGCAGCGCCGCACCGGTGACAGGGCCCTCGGTGCCGCTGCACTGGACCCGTATCCGTGACGGCAAGCACCATATCAGCCTCAATGGGATCTTCACCCCGGTGGACGGGGTGGCCTCCGGCACACGTTTCATTCTGCAGGGTAACGGCGAACTGTCTCTGAACCGGATTTCCCCCGACGGCGTTTGGCAGGCGGGAGACACCGACCTGACCGAAGTGTCCGGCGACCGGGTTACCGCCAGCGGCCAGCTGATTCCTCTGGAAAGCACCGCCGTGAATGCCCCCTCCGTGCGGGCCTGGGATCTGCGGATTACCCGGCTGGCTCCGGAAGATACCCAGGTGACCCAGGGCGATATTCTGGCCGAACTCGACAGCGAACGCCTCCAGAATCAGGTCCGCGACGCCGAGAATGACCTCACCAACCGTATCAGCCAACGGGAATCCGCAGAGGAAAATCTTGCTGTACGCCGCCGGGATGCGGCGTTCCAAATCGCCCGGGCCCGCAATCAGCTTGAAATCCAGCAGTTGGAGGTGGCGCTGCTGGATCACCGCCCCAACACCGGCCCGCTGCACCAGGCACAGCTCGACCACACCACCGCCGAACTCCAGCTCAGGGCGGCGGAACGGGAGCGTGACCGTCTGTTGGCCAACCCCGAACTCACGTCTCCCGTCGAACTGGGCCGGAGGGAGCGCGATGTGCGGCGCAGAGCCCTGAATCTGGAACAGGCGGAGATCCGTCTCCGGCTCGCGGAGCGCGGTGTGGATGAGATCGGGCGGAGCCAGGCAGAGCTCGACCTGGCCCGCCAAATCTCGCGGGTCAGCGAACTCGAATCCCGTTTCCGCCGCGAAATCGCCGGCGCGGAATCCAATGTCCGCCGCCGCCGGCGGATTGAGCAGAACCGGACCCAAAGGCTGGCCGACCACCAGGCGGATCTTGAATCGCTTGTGATCCGCGCCCCGGCCGACGGCCTCCTGAAATACGAGAATCTTTTTGACGGGGTGGCCGTCTCCAAAATCCGGGTGGGAATGAATGTCTGGAGCAACTCCCATCTCATGAGCCTCTCCGATTCGGACCGTATGGTGGTGCGGGTGCAGGTCTCCGAACGCTACATTACGTTTCTCCGCGAAGGGATGCCCGTTCAGGTCCGCATTCCCAGCGAAGGCTCGCAAATGTGGACCGGCACCATCCGCCGCCTCAGCGAAATGCTGGTGCCCGCCGCGATCCCCAACCTCCGCGCCGGCATCCATGCCAATCTCGAACCGCCTCTCGAACACGTCATCGATGTGGAGGTCGTTCTCCGGGATGTCCCCGACCGCCCGCTGAAACCCGGAGCCATCGCGCATGTCATCTTTCCCTTCAGGAGGGATCTGCCATGAGCCCGCGTCTCCGCCATCCCGCTGTCCGCGTTGTTCTCTTCGGCCTTCTGCCGGCCTGCGCCGCGTTTTTCACGGTTCGCTTCCTGCGGACACCCCCGCCCCCGGACGCGCCAAGGACTATCAGACCGGCCAGCCCGCGCCGGACCCTCCGGGAGGTCGGCGTGCTGGATCCCGCTATTCTTGCCCGCGTTCTCTCTCCCCTTGATGCGAATCTGTCTCTCGTCGCCGAAGACGGAATCCGGGTCGGGCAGGGCGATGTGATTTTCGCGTTCGATCCCGAGGAAATCCGCAGCCGCATCGAACAGCAGGAGGAACAAATCGACAACCGTCTGGAGGAACTCGAATCCGCCGAATCCGAGGACCAGGTTCTGGTGCAGACCTATGAGGCCCTTCACGCCCGCGAACTCGCCGAACTCGCCCATGCCGAACTCGTCCTGCGCATCCGCAGGGAGGGCCTGCTTCCGGAAGAACGCCGCCAGCACGAAATCGCCATCGCACTCGCCGAACTCGATCTCGAAGACCGCCGGGAACGCCTTCAGCGTCAGCGGGAACTCGTCGACCGCAACTTTGCCCCGGCCAGCTCACTCGACAGTTTCGAGCGCGAACGAATCGCCGCCGAAGCCCTGCTGGAGGAGCGCCGGACCCAGTACGAACTTGAAACCCGCCCGCTCATGGAGGAGGAGCGGATTTCGTTGCAGTCCGCCGTGGATCAAAACCGGGAAATTGTCGAGCGAAGCCTCCGCCGCCACCGGAGGGAGGTCGAAGCCAAGGACACGGAACTCGACGGCATCCGCCTGCAACTCACGCACCAGCGGGAAGTCCTCCAGGAACGCATGGAGGAGCTTGAGAAAACCGAAGTCACCGCCCCCGTGTCCGGCCTGCTCCGCCTCACCCGCACACTCAACTGGCGCTCCCGCACTTGGGACACCATCGAGGTCGGACGGCAAACCTGGACCGACAACGTTCTCGCCGAAATTGTGGACCCCGAAGATCTCAATCTCCGCGTGCTCATCCACGAAAGCGATATTCTCCATGTGCGCCCCGGGCTCGAGGCCGAAGTGCGCCTCACCGCCTTCCCGGAGCATGCCCTCAAAGGCCGGGTCACCACCGTGAGTGCGCTGGGGCTCGACCGCATGGACCTTACGCCCATCTACCGCCAGGCTCCGCCCGCCGGGCAGGCCCAGTTCCTGGCCGAAATCGCCGTCAACACCCGCGACCTCGGCGCCATGCCCGGCATGACCGCCTCGGTCGTCATTTTCCTCGGGGAGGAGACACCATGACCCCGCTCATCCGCGTCCGCGGCGCCCGCAAGACCTACACCATGGGCACCCACGAGGTGCACGCCCTCGACGGGGTGGATCTTGATGTCAAACGCGGCGAATTCGCCGCCATTGTCGGAGCCTCCGGCAGCGGCAAGTCCACCCTCATGCACATGCTGGGCTGCCTCGACCGCTTTTCCACCGGCTCCTACCACCTCGCCGGGGAGGACATGTCCGCTGCCGACGACATCAAGCTCTCCGAAATCCGCAACCGCCGCATTGGCTTTGTCTTCCAGCAGTTCAACCTGCTGCCGAACCTCACCGTGCTCGAAAACATCGCCCTGCCCCTCGCCTATTCCGGGATCCCGCTCTCCGAACGGCTCACCAAGGCCAGAGCCATCGCCGCGAAGGTCGGCCTTGAAGACCGCACCCACCACAAACCCAACGAACTCTCCGGCGGGCAGTGCCAGCGCGTCGCCATCGCCCGCGCCCTTATCCATTCCCCCGAAGTCCTCTTCGCCGATGAACCCACCGGCGCGCTCGATTCCAAAACCGGTAAGGAAATCCTCGCCCTGCTCGATGAACTCCACGAACAGGGCCACACCATCCTGCTCGTCACCCACGACAACAAAATTGCCGACCACGCCCGCCGAAAAATCACGCTCTCCGACGGCAAAATCGTCGCCGACACCGAACGCAGCGACGCCAAAGTTCTGGAGCACTCTGAGGCCTCTGAGATCCAAAACCGCGGAAACCTCGGCTTCCGCGACATGGTCCGCATGGGCTTCCGCGAAGGGCTTCTCGCCCATAAACTCCGCACCTCTCTCACCATGCTCGGGGTGATTATCGGGGTTGCTTCCGTCATTGCCATGTCCTCCTTCTCCGAAGGCAGCAAACTCAAACAGGCCAACCAGATTCGCGCCCTCGGCGCCAACCTTATCCGCATTGTTGACCGGCGCCTCGAAGACCAGGCCCTGCATCAGGCCCGCGCCAGCGGGTCCATGGGGCTCACCCGGGAGGATGCCACCCTCCTCCGCGAGGCCATGCCCGATATCACCGCCGTGGCCAAAGCCCGCGACCTTTCCCTCGAAGTCATGCGCGGCACCACCCCCGTCGCGTCCGCCCGCGTCCGCGGCATCGCCGGCGACTACCTCCAGGTCAATAACCTCGCCCTCGCCGCCGGATACGATTTTCATCCGCTCGATGACCTCCGTCAGCAGCGCTTCGCCATCATCGGCTCCGGTCTGATTCCCGAAGGCGAATCCCCGGCCGATATCCTCGGCGGTGCCTTCCTGCTCGGCGGCCAGCCCTTCGAGGTGGTCGGCGTGCTCGAAAATAAATTCGTCGACACCACCGAACTCGAAGCCGTCGGCGCCAATGATGCCAACCGCGACATTCTCGTGCCCCTCGGGTCGCTGACCAGCCGCTTCACCCACGTGCCGCTTCGCAGCGAACTCGACGAGATCATGATTCAGCTCGCCGAAGAGGACCGGCTTTCCGAAGCCGGACGCGCCATCCGGCGCATCCTCGATATCCGCCATCAGGGCGTGGAGGATTACGACCTCATCATTCCCCTCGACCTCCTCAAATCCAAGCAGGAGTCCCAGCGGCTGCTCGATATCCTCGCCCTCAGCATCAGCGCCATCTCCCTGGTGGTCGGCGGCATCGGCATCATGAACATCATGCTCGCCGCCGTGACCGAACGGCTCAAAGAGATAGGCATCCGCCGCGCCATCGGCGCCCGGCGGCAGGACATCCGCCGCCAGTTCCTGGTGGAGGCCACCATCATCAGCATGGTCGGCGGCCTTGCCGGGGTGCTGCTCGCGGGCCTCGGTGTCGCCGTCGCCTCCCGCCCGCTCGACTTCCCGATTGTGTTTGATCCCCTCATCGTCACCATCGCCTTCGGCGCCTCCTTCGGCACCGGCCTGCTCTTCGGCGCCTACCCCGCCATCCAGGCCTCCAACCAAAACCTCGTCGAGATTCTGTCCAGGGAGTGATCCGCCTCCACGCCGCAGTACCATGAACGCCACCAACCCTACAGCCCCAAAAAAAGGGAATCACTTTTTGAATTTTACGCTATCGTTCTTAGGTTTACACGTATGGACCGATTAGAAGAACTCTACCAAAATGTCGTGGCCGCTCTGGACTGGGAAACAATCTCGCTCACCCTTGTCCGGGTTTTTATCCTTCTGTTTGCATTTAAAATTGCCTCCCGGCTGATTCTGAATGTGTTGCGGCGCGCTGAAAAGCGGCTGATCAAGAAAGAAATTGCGGATGGCGAACCGCCCTCCGAAAGTCAGAAACGCATCGAAACCATCATGCGGCTGGTGCGCCAGGGCCTGCTCATTACCCTTTGGCTTTTAGCGGTTCTGGTGATTTTAAAAGAAATCGGCTTTGAAATCGGCCCAATTCTTGCCAGTGCCGGTGTTGTGGGCGTGGCCCTGGGGTTCGGTGCACAGAATTTGGTGCGGGACGTGATCGCGGGTTTTTTCATCATCCTCGAAAATCAAATCCGGGTGGGCGATGTGGCCGTGATCAACGGCACCGGGGGCCTGGTCGAACAAATCCGATTCCGCACCACGAAGCTTCGAGATCTGGGAGGCGTTGTGCATATCTTCCCCAATGGAACCATCAGCACCCTCAGCAATCTCACCAACGAATGGTCGGCCTACATTTTTGATATTGGCGTGGCGTATAAAGAGGACACAGACCATGTGATAGACATCATGAAAGACGTGGGGCGTGAAATGAAAGAGGACCCCTCCATCGGACCATACATGCTCGAGGAGCCGGACATCTTCGGCGTGGACCAGTTTGCCAATTCCTCTGTGGTCATTAAAGGACGCATCCGCACCCTGCCCATCCGACAGTGGCAAGTGGGACGCGAATACCTCCGGCGCGTGAAATACGCCTTTGACCAAAACAATATCGAGATCCCCTTCCCGCACTCCACCCTCTATTTTGGCGAAAAGAGCAAACCCTTTGACCTGAAAATGATCGATAAACTGCATCAGCAGGACGCTTCTGACGAAAATTAAGGTGAAACTGAATTTACCCATACCAAACGAAAGGAATCACATGAAACCTTCCACACAGTCCATTCAGCGTTTCACGTTACCCCTGATGGCCATCCCACTGATCGCCATGCCCCTGATGGCTATCCTCGGGGGTTGCGGAGATGGAAACACCGGCGGCCAAGAAAACAGAAACGTCGGCGATGCATCCTCCCGGCATAATATGCAGGTTTTTGTCACATTGAAAAACCCGACCTGGACCAGCATTGAAGCCGGTTTATGGATCAGCCGGGGCCGGGAGGACCCCAGTCCACAGAAAACCGGCCTGGTTTGGTCCCGCGAAGGCGACCCCAGCCTTGAAAACGCCCTCGGAAATTTCCCGGGGGAATCCTCTTCGTTAAACACGCTGATCGAAGATCTGGTTCCCGGAGAAACCTACCGGATCGCGGCCTATGCGGAGTTCGACTTCGGAGTCCTTCACAGTGCGGTTGAGGAGTTCACCATGCCGGAGGGGCCCTCAATCGGTGTGGGGGAAACCTATCAGGAAGGAATCATCGCCTATTTTTTCCGGGAGGACGACCCCCAGTACGTCGAAGGAGAAGTTCGCGGCCTTCTGGCGGCCCCCCGGGATGCGGGTGATTCGCAGTGGGGCGGGCGTTGCGGAAGAATCGGAGAGTTGACACCCGGTCTTGGATTGGGCCGGGCAAACACCCGGAAAATTCTCGCTTTCCATGAAGCTCTGGACACTTTTTTCGAAAACCCCGGACAGTGCCACGAGGAAAACGACGGAACGGTCGCCGCGAAACTGGCCGCAGAATTCCAGCACGGAGGGCATCAGGATTGGTTTCTTCCTTCCGAAGATGAATTGCGGCTTCTGTACCGAAACCTTCAGGGTCATGGCATCGGTGATTTTTCCCCGGTCAGATATTGGTCCTCCAGTGAGGTTCCGGCCGGACACCGCTCCAGCGAAAGTTTCGCGGCAAACGTCGATTTTTCGGACGGTGGACGGTGGACCTCAGGTAAAGAACAAACGAAACGGGTACGTCCGGTGCGGTATTTCCAATAAAGCATCTTAAAACATTGCCCAAAAGCCTGCGGAACGCTAAAACATGCGTATGGATGCGTCATCTCCCCGCAATGAATTTGTCAAAGTCGATCAGGCCTTCGATGTCAGCCTGCGTCCCACCCGTTTCACGGACTATGTCGGCCAGGCCAAGGTGCGCGAGCGCCTGGAGCTTTTTGTTCAGGCCGCCCGCGGCCGCGGCGATGTGCTCGATCACGTCCTTCTCTCCGGTCCGCCCGGCCTCGGCAAAACCACGCTCGCCTACATTCTCGGCGAACAGATGGGCGTGAACGTCCGCACCACCTCCGGACCGGCCATCGACAAAGCGGGCGATCTCGCCGGCCTGCTCACCGGCCTCGAAAAGGGCGATATTCTCTTCATCGATGAAATCCACCGAATCCCCCGTGCGGTCGAGGAATACCTCTACTCCGCCATGGAGGACTTTGTCATCGACATTCTCATCGACCAGGGCCCCAACGCCCGGTCGGTCCGCCTGAATCTGCCGCGCTTCACGCTTGTGGGCGCCACCACCCGCATGGGCCTGCTCACCGCCCCTTTCCGCTCCCGTTTCGGGATGAGCAACCGCCTCGACTATTATTCCCACGCGGAACTCCAGCAAATCGTCCAGCGTTCCGCCCGGATTCTGAATGTGGATGTTGATGATCCCGGAGCCCTCGAAATCGCCGCCCGCAGCCGCGGCACCCCCCGCATCGCCAACAATCTGCTCCGCTGGGTGCGCGACTACGCCCAGGTGCGCGCCGACAACAAAATCAACCGCGACGTTGCCGATCAGGCCCTCACCATGCTCGATATCGACCAACACGGTCTCGATGAAATGGACAAGCGGATGCTTAACACCATTCTCACCAAATTCGGCGGCGGCCCCGTCGGCATCAGCAGCCTTGCCGTCTCCGTCGGCGAAGAGGCCGGTACCCTCGAAGAGGTCTACGAACCCTATCTCATTCAGGAGGGCTACATGAAACGCACCCCCCAGGGCCGCGTGGTCACCCCTCTCTGCTACGAACGCTTCGGCCTCAAGCCCCCCGCCGGGATCCAGACCGAACTGCTTTGATCTTTCCGCCCTCCCAGGCGATCAGCGGAGTCATCCGGAGGCGGTCCGGACCGCATTCAAGCTCAAGCGCCCCGCGCAATTCGCTGACCCATCGCGGACCGGCATCCGCCGGTGCCCGGCGGATCACCACCTCCACATCCCCCCCGCGCCAGGCCACCCATCGGAAAAAAGCCTGCACCAGCCGCCGGAACATCATCCGCTCCCCCAATTCGTGCCAGACCTGTGACACCGCCAGAAGCTTCTCGCCATCAATTTCCCAGCGCAGCTTCCCGACTCCGCGCGCGCGGGACAGGCGGCACACCTCCAGCCGGATCATCCGCCAGCCTTCCGGCGAGAGAGACGCCGCCCGCAGCAGTTCGCGCATCGCCTCCACGGTTGCCTCCGGCAATGTGTACTTCGCAATGACCCGCTTGGCCGCCTCCGGTTCATTCAGACCCGCCAAATGCGCCGCCGCCAACAGCCGCTCTGTGAGCACATCCCCGCCTTCAGGATCCAGAACATCGGCGACCTGCGCCAGTGCCCCCGCCATCCAGCGATGATCCGCCTTTTCCCCGCAGACCCCGGCATCCTCCAGCAGCGCCCCGAAGCGGGCCTCCCGTTGCATGGCATCCGGCTGCGTAAAGGCGACCATCCCGACTACTCCCGCTCAATGAGGCTTTCCACCTCACTGAGAAACTGATTGATATCGCGGTACCGGCGGTACACACTGGCAAAACGGACGAAGGCCACCTCGTCGAGATGCTCCAGGTGCCGCATAATCTTGTTGCCGATCTCCATGCTCGGAACCTCTTTCTCGTATTCCGTCTCCAGCTCTTTCACGATCTGATCCACCGCCGCGTTGATCTGATCCTCTGAAACCGGACGCTTCTCACATGATTTCTGAATCCCCACCTGAATTTTGCTGCGCTTGAACTCCTCGGTCACCCCGTTCCGCTTCACCACCCGCAATCCCGAGCGCACCACTTCCTCATACGTCGTATACCGATAGCCACACCCAAGACACAAGCGCCGCCTCCGGATCACCTCACCCTCGCGGATCAGCCGGCTGTCGATCACTTTATCTTCCAACTCATGACACTTGGGACATTTCATGGTAACTTTATCTCGTGTTCAAAACGCACTTCGTCCCCCTACCATACAACATGTTGTGTTGTCAATTTAAGATCCCCTGTCATTGCAGGGTATCTGGAATTAATCAAAGTTTGATTTATTAACCGATGCCGTATCCTGAATGATTTACCCAGATCAGGTTTCATCTTCATTTCACCGAACAATAATCCTTATATAGAGTAGACAACGCCTTCTGAAATCATAAAAAGGCCCTATGAACCGTAAAATTCTGCTCCCCGAATCCGACATACCCACCCATTGGACCAACATTGTGGCTGACATGCCCAACAAGCCGCTGCCGCCGCTGAATCCGGCCACCGGCGAACCCATCGGCCCCGAGGCCCTCGCGCCGCTGTTTCCCATGGAGCTGATCAAACAGGAGGTCAGCACTGAGCCCGACATCGAAATTCCCGACGAGGTGCGCGACATCTATTCGCAATGGCGGCCGACACCGATGTTCCGGGCCTTCGGGCTGGAAAAAGCCCTCGATACCCCTGCGCACATCTACTACAAATACGAGGGAGTCAGCTACGCCGGTTCCCACAAGCCCAACACCGCCATTCCCCAGGCCTGGTATAACAAGCAGGAAGGCATCAAACGGATCACCACCGAAACCGGTGCCGGCCAATGGGGCTCCGCCCTGAGCTACGCCTGCCAGTTGTTCGGCATCACCTGCGAGGTCTACATGGTCCGCACCAGTTTCGACAGCAAGCCCTACCGCAAGCTGCTCATGAACACCTGGGGTGCCGAAGTTTTTTCCTCCCCCTCGACCCGGACAAAAGCCGGCCGCGACATTCTCGCCAAAGATCCCGACTGTTCCGGCAGCCTCGGCATCGCGATTTCCGAAGCCGTCGAAATCGCCGCCCAGCACGACGATGCCCACTACGCCCTCGGCAGCGTGCTCAATCACGTGCTGCTCCACCAGACCATCATGGGCCAGGAAGCCAAAAAGCAGTTGGAAATCGCCGGGGAATATCCCGACGTGATCATCGCCCCCTTCGGCGGCGGCTCCAACTTCGCCGGACTCACCTTTCCGTTCCTGCGCGATAACATGCGCAACGGCGGCAAGGTCCGCTGCGTCGCCAGCGAACCCGCCAGCTGCCCCAAACTCACCCGCGGGGTCTTCCGCTATGATTTCGGCGACACAGCCGGCATGACCCCGCTGCTGCCGATGTACACCCTGGGGCACAACTTCGTCCCCGCCCCCATTCACGCGGGCGGCCTGCGCTATCACGGTGCCGGCGTGGTGGTCAGCCAGCTACTCAAAGACAAACTGATTGAGGCGATTGCCCACCCGCAGAAAGAATGTTTTGAGGCCGGGATTCTCTTCGCCAAAACCGAAGGAATTCTCCCCGCGCCGGAGGCCACCCACGGAATTGCCACCGCCATCCGCGAGGCCAACGCCGCCAAAGAATCCGGCGAAAGCAAGGTGATTCTGCTGAACCTCTGCGGACACGGCCATTTCGATCTGGCCAGCTATGAAAGCTTCCTCACCGGAAAGCTGGAGGACCACGAACTCACCCAGGCCGCTATCGACGCCTCCCTCGCCGAACTCGACACGCCAGCATCCTGAAAAAATATGATTGCACACCCGCCCCGGTGCATATAGCTATGGGCGTATGATGTCCTCCAGAGTTGTCCTCAGGGCCTTGGCCCTGCTTTTTTTCACGTTTATCGCGTCGTCCCTTCCCGCCGACGGACTGGACGAGCAATACCAGGCGGCGGTGGAACGCATTCATTCCCGTCACAACGAACGCTGGGAGCAGCTGCTCAGCAGCTACCGGAATCATCTGGACCGTCTAATCGCCGAGGCTCAGCCCCGCGGGGACATCGAATCCATTGCCGTGTATCTGGACGAAAAAGAGGAGCCGGGCACCCAGCCCCCCACTCCGGCACTGGAAACGGCCCGGGCCGCCCTGGACACCCAGCGGGAACGCATGGAAAGCGAACGGAATGAGGAACTCCGCAAGATGGCCGATATTTACCTGGAACGGCTGGAGCAGCAGGTAAGAGACTTTACCCGCGCCGGCGATCTGGAAAAGGCCATCGCGGCCTCGAACCGGATGCAGGCTGTCCGCGATCAGCTGGCCGGCCGGAGTCCCGGCGCGGACGGCGTTGATCCCGCCAGTCTCGGGCCCAATCTTTTTCCGCAGGGGAGTTTCGGTCAGGTTCAGGCCGAAAATTGGGTCCAGCGCATTCCCGGCCGCGACACCAACCGGAGCGGATTTCACATCGATACCCGGGCCGGCGAAAGCCGCGAACGCAACACCGTCCTGCGCATACATCAGCATGAACACCGCCCCGTCTTCTTCGGTCACCCCCTCACGCTGGAGGAAGGACGGCGCTACCAAGTCTCCTGGCGGGTCAGTATGGCCCGCCCCTGGCGGAGCGGCATCGAACTCCGCGGCAAAGGCCATTATCAAATTGGCTTTCAAATTGACGATCACCAGTTTAATGGACTAAGCGAACAGGATCAGGTGCTCCTCAGCCGCAGATCCGCTCACTCACTCGAACCCCCGCCCGGCTCCGCCTGGGAACACCATGCCGTCGTGCTTGAAGCCGGACGGCATATGAACCAGATTTTCATCGACGCGTCCCGAGGCGAAGGTGAATTTCTGATTGATGATATTGAGGTCCGGGCTATTTTTCAGCCCGGCGAACCCCGCTAACCCAAGGTCTTTTACGTTGAACACATCGACAACCACCCCCAAACCCTGGTCCATTGCCCATGCCGAGGATCTCTACGGCATCCGCAACTGGGGCACCCCCTATTTTTCCGTCTCCGACAAAGGGGAAACCCAGGTCAACCTCGGCGAGCCCGGCAGCCCCCACTGGATGAGCATGCCCGAAATTATCAGCGAACTGGAAGAACGCGGCATCGCTTCTCCGGTCATGCTCCGCTTCGGCAACATCCTCGACCACCGCATCACCCTCATCAACGAGTCCTTCCGCAAGGCCATTGCCGACATGGGCTATCAGGGTGAATACCGCGGTGTCTTCCCCATCAAAGTCAACCAGCAGCAGCAGGTGATCGAAGAAATCTGCCGCTTTGGTAAACGCTATCACCACGGGCTGGAGGCCGGCAGCAAACCCGAACTCATTGCCGCCATCAGCTACATGCAGGATCCCGAAGCGGTCATCATCTGCAACGGCTACAAAGATGCCGAATTTGTGGACCTGGCCCTCTACGGCCTCAAAATGGGTCTCAATATCATTCTCGTGGCAGAAATTCCCAGCGAAGTGGATCTCGTACTGGAGCGGGCCGCCGCCGTCGGGGTCAAACCGCGTCTGGGAGTCCGCATGCGCCTCTCCACCCCCGGCAGCGGCCAATGGCTGGAATCCGGCGGCGACCGCAGCGTCTTCGGCCTCAACGCCGCCCAGGTGATCCAGGTCGTCGACAACCTCCGGGCCGCCGATGCACTGGACTGCCTTGAACTGCTTCACTATCATCTCGGCTCGCAGATCCCCAACATCCGCACCATCCGCGCCGGGGCCTCCGAAGCCGCCCGGGTCTATACCGACCTCGTCGGCGAAGGCGCCAAAATGGGCTTGCTGGATATCGGCGGCGGCCTCGCCGTGGATTACGACGGCACCCAGTCCAGTTGCATCAGCAGCCGCAACTATGCCGTCGAGGAATACTGTGCCGACGTCATCGAGGCGGTGATGGCCACCTGCAACCAGGCCAAGGTCGCCCACCCCACCCTCGTGAGTGAATCCGGCCGCGCCACCGTCGCCCACTACGGCGTGCTCGTCTTCAACATTCTCGACGTCGGCGAATACAGCCCCGCCGCCCTGCCCGACAGCCTCCCGGACAACGCCCCGCAGATGCTGAAAAATCTCTACGAACTCCCCGGGCAGATCATGCCCAAAAACTTGCAGGAATGCTACAACGACGCGGTCTACTACCGCGACGAACTCCGCTCCATGTTCACCCACGGCGTGATCTCCCTCCGTGAGCGAGGCCTGGCCGAACAAATCTTCAGCACCACCGTCCGCCTCATCGCCGAGCGGGCCCGGCAGCTCGAAAAAGCCCCCGAAGGCCTTCGCGATCTCGTCACCTCCATTCCCGATATCTACTACGGAAACTTCAGCCTCTTCCAGTCGCTGCCGGACTCCTGGGCCATCGACCAGCTCTTCCCGGTCATGCCCATCCACCGCCTCGGCGAGGAACCCACCCGTGAGGCCGTCTTTGCCGACATCACCTGCGACTGCGACGGCAAAATCGACCGCTTTATCGATCCCGAGGGCGAGCGCCGCTCCCTGCCTCTCCACGAATGGGACGAGAACAAGCCCTATTACATCGGTGTTTTCCTCGTCGGCGCCTACCAGGAAACCCTCGGTGATCTTCACAACCTCTTCGGCGACACCAATGTCGTCAGCGTCGAACTCGACGAAGACAACGAACTGGCCTTCTCCCACGAAGTCCAGGGCGACACCGTCGCCGATGTGCTCTCCTACGTGGAATACGAGCCCAAAGAACTCATCGAACGCTTCCGCAAGCTTGCCGAGCGTGCCGTCCGCCGCGGCCGGATCACCGCCGCCGAGCGGCGCACCATCGTCGAAACCTACACCCTGGGCATGCAGGGCTACACCTACTTCGAGACCTGAGCGGCACCCGCATGGCCTGGTGTCGACGTCATCCTGAAGGACTCCTCCTCCACCTCCACCAACGCGAGGCGGAGCTGTTGCAGTTCCTCGCCCGCGAACTGCGCAGGCTCCTCGAACACGGCGATCCCGAGCGGCCGGAAATGACCGGCTTCTCCCCCGCCCTGCAGCGCCGGGCCGACCCGGAAGCCGTCCACAGTGGCCTCGAAGAGGAAATGGACCAGGAAATCATGCTCTACCGCCTCGAACGCCTGGAATCCGTCGAAAAGGAACTCATCGGGGATGTGGACGTCGGAGACGAGGGCCTCACGCTGACACTCAGTCCTGAACGTGCCGACACCTGGCTGGCCTGGATCACCGATCTCCGGCTTCTGCTCGGCATGGTCCTCGGCCTCACGCCCGACAATCCGCAGGTCCTCGACGATCTCGATCCCGACGACTGGCTCCTCGAACACCGCATGTACTTCTTCCTCTCCGAGCTTCAGGAACTCATGCTCATGAAGATGTGAATCCGCACGGTGCATGAAGGATGTCAACGCCTGTATATTGACTTACTCTGAAATGAAAGAATTCAGCCGCATGTTGTCAATCAGCCGCACGCCGGGAAACTGAACCGCCAGAGCGATCAGGGCCGGCCGGGTCAGCGGTTCACCCAGCGGTTCGAGCGTTTCGTCATCGACAAGTTCCAGATAGTCCACAGCTCCGGGGGCCAGATCGCCCAGGCGGTCCAGAACAATGTGCCGCAGCGCGACGGGATTCCGTTCGCCGGCGGCACAGGCATCGCGGGCAGCGCAGAGCGCCTGACAGAGCCGGGGGGCCTTTTGGCGGGAGGCTGCATCGAGGTTTTTGTTCCGCGAACTCATCGCCAAACCGTCGGCCTCCCGCAAAATCGGACCGCCGACAATCCGCACCGGGAAATTCATGTCCCGAACCATCCGGCGGATCACGCGAATCTGCTGGGCATCCTTCTCCCCGAAAACCGCCATGTCCGGCAGGGTCAGGTTGAAGAGCTTGGCCACCACCGTGAGCACCCCCCGGAAATGTCCCGGACGGCTGGCTCCGCACAGACCCGAGGTCAGCACGTCCTCCACGACATACACAGTGTGATCCGGCGCATAAATCGCCGCAGTCTCCGGCGCGAACACCACATCGACCCCTTCCGCTTCGCACAGAGCACAGTCGCGCTCAAAATCCCGGGGATACCGGTCCAGATCCTCCTGCGGGCCGAATTGTGTCGGGTTGACAAACAGGGTCAGAATCACCCAGTCCGACTCCGCTTTGGCAATCCGCACCAGAGAAAGATGCCCCTCATGCAGAAAGCCCATGGTCGGAACCACCCCGATCCGTGCCCCTTCCCGGCGTTTGGCCAAAGCCATTGCCTGCATCGCCTGCGGGTCCCGCACCACCTGCACGTTCAGTCCTCCAGCTCTTTCGGCCGCAAATGGAGGGCCAGCCGCCCTTCCCCGACCGCCACATCCTGCCAGGATTCCACCGCGAACTCCAGAATCACCACCCCGCAGGGCCGAAGGTTTTTGATGTAAACTTCGCGCGAAGTGAGACGGTTCGCCAAATCCGTCAGCCCCGGATTATGACCCAAAAACAATACCCGGTTCAGGTCATCCTGGAGGGCATGAATGTGTTCCAACAAAGCGACCTCGTTGGCCAGATAAAGTCCGTCATCGAAAACCACCGCGTCCTGCGTCAGCCCCCAGCTCTCCAGAAACGGCCCCAGCGTCTCCCGCGTGCGGCGGGAGGGACTGCAGAACACCCGCTCCGGGCAGACACCCTCTTTCTGCAAATGCGCGGACATTTTGTCAATTTGCCGCCAGCCTTTGGGTTTCAGGCTCCGCTCAAAATCGGAATCGGCCCCGTCCGACCAGGAGGCTTTGGCATGGCGCAGTAAAATCAGGGTTTTCATGACCGCCTCAGGACTTTGATGTTTCCTCAGTCTTGTTGTTGTCTTCTTTCATCGTCTGCAGTTCGCGTTCGGCCTCCTCTTTTCCTTTTTTGAATTCGCTGATGCTTTTCCCGACCGAACGGGACAGTTCAGGAAGTTTTTTTGCGCCAAAGAGGAGGACAATCACCACGCAGATGATGATCAGTTCAGGCAGGCTGGGCGTCCAGGCAAAAACGGGCGGATAGTTCATAAGTGTTCCTAAGGTTGGTTTCGTGCTGGATCATTCCATTTTTTCCCGTAAATTCAAGAACCATGTACAATGAGTTTCCTTTTGCCTTTCTCAATGCCTGGGGGTCTCCCACGGAAATGCTGGTGGTGGCCTTTGCGGTGCTGATGCTTTTTGGGGCCAAATCCCTGCCCAACGGCCTGCGCACTCTTGGTAAATGGCAGCACAAGTTCAGTCAGGCCTGGCGTGAAATTCAGCGTGAACTGATGGAAATCGAGCAGCCCCTCAACAACGCCCGCAAAGCCTGGGAGGAGGAAATGCAGGAATTCACCGTCTCCAGTCCCACCCGCCCCCGCATCGAAGCGGACCCGCCAGATTCTGAGTGTACAGATCCGAAGGATCCGTCAGATCGGTCGGATCGGTCAGATCAGTCGGATCAAACCGCCCCTCAACCGGAGGTCAAACCCCATGCGGAGTGAAGGGGATATGACCATCCTCGAACACCTCGAGGATTTCCGGAAAATGCTGCTCCGCTGTGCCCTGGCGCTGCTTCTGGGCATGGTCGTCTGCATTCCGTTTATCCGAGTCATTCTCAGCTTTCTCTTTCAGCCGCTGATCGCGCTGGATGTCGATCCCCACACGTTTCTGATTGCCCCGCAGGTGATGGGCGGATTCCGGGTGGCCGTGTCTGTGGTGTTCTGGTCCGGCCTGTTGCTGGCTTCTCCGTTCATGGTGTTTTTCATGGCTCAGTTCATCTTTCCCGGTCTCCATAAAAAGGAAAAACGTTTGGTCCGCCGTTCTTCGGGCGTGGCGGTACTGCTCTTCTTTGCGGGGTCAGCGCTTGGCTATTACGGAACCATCAGTCACGCACTTGATGCGCTCATCTTCGGCATCCACCGCTGGATGGGCACCAGCGCCGAATGGATTTTTCTCACCGACTACATTGGATTTGTCACCCGCCTGACCCTCGGTTTCGGCTTGGCCTTCCAGCTTCCCCTGCTGCTGCTCATTCTCGGATACGCCGACCTGATCGATTCCATGAGCCTGCGCACCCACCGCCGCCAGGTCTTCGTCGGTCTGCTGATTATGGCCATGCTGCTCACGCCGCCCGAACCCGTGTCCCAGCTTGCCATGGCGTGCAGCCTCTATTTTCTTTTCGAAATTTGTATCGTGCTCATCCGCCGACACGAAAAGAAAACAGCCCTTTAAACATCATCCCCCTGCCGCCAGCCGCGTTCCCGCATCCGTTTTTCCAGCAAATGCAAAAAACGGCCCTTTTTCAGGGTCTGCGGCGGTGCCAGCCGCTGGTCCGGCGGAGAATCCGTGAACACGCGGAACAGCGGTAGATGCTTGGGAATCCGCCGGAGCGCGTTTGCCAAAAATTCGAGATAGCCCTCGTCGCTCATGACCTCGAAAGGCTCCGCCAGCCATTGCCCGCCCAGCGGCGAATTTCTGAGCACATGCAGGTTGTGCAGTTTCAACCCGTGCACCGGTGTCTGGCAGACGCGGTAGAGACTTTCCAGCATCTCCGCCTCGCTCTCGCCCGGCAGACCGAAGATCAAATGTGCGGCGGGCCGCAGTCCACAGGCCTCCAGACGCCGGACCGCCGCCTCGGAACGGGCCCAGTCATGCCCCCGCCGAATCCGCCGCAAGGTCGCGTCATGCGTCGTCTGCACCCCCAGCTCCACCCACACCTCCACCCGCCGGTTCCAGTCCTGCAGCAGCTCCAGAATTCCGTTCGATAAACAGTCCGGCCGCGTGCCCAGCGACAGCGAATGAAACGGCTCCATATCCAGCAAAGGCTCCACCAGCCCCTTCAACGATTCCACATCCGCATAGGTGGCCGTATACGCCTGCACGTAGAGCTGCAAATGCTTCGCCGCGTAGCGCTCGCGGGCAAAAGCAACCGCGCGGTGCACCTGCTGCGCAGCCCCCGCAGCTTCGCCCAGTTGACGGGCCCGCCCTCCGTCCTCCGCGCAAAACGTGCAGCCTCCTCTGCCTTCCGCATCCCGGTTGGGACAGCTCCAGCCCGGATCCACCGGCACCCGGAACACCGGGTGCCCATACCGGGCGGTTGCCCACGCTTTATGCGTCAGCCACGGCAGCTCACTCATTCGGCCCCCTGAAATTCGTTCGCTTGTTCATGACGCACCCCATACGCCCAATTCCAGCCCCTCAAAAGATTAACCCGCAAAAATTCGCGCTTTCGGATTGATCTGCCCGAAATTTCGCACAGGGTACATTTATGTTTTACTCACAATGGTTTATTCAACGAATTCTGCCGGCCGGGATTGCGCTCAGCCTCCCGCTTTTTGCTCACAGCGACATCACCCCTCGGGTTGAAACACCGCTGCGCAACGACACCTGGATCTCCACCGGCACTCCCTCTCCCCAGGTCCTGCCCGTCCCCGATTTCTCCCGGAACCCGGTCCATCCCCGTCTTTTTTTCCGCACAGAGGAGATCCCCGCCCTGCGCGAACGGGCGGCCCGCGAGCCCTATGCCACCATCGTCCGTCTGATGCGGGAGTATGTGGAGCAGGAGGCCGACGGCAATCCCTGGTACGGTCTGGCCTGGCGGATCCGGGTGATGGCCATGCTTTATGTGATCAGTGGCGACCCGGCCGATGCGGAACGGACGCTGGAAAGCGTTCAGGCCCTTCGCCGCGGGCGATCCCCGGACCATCGCGGCGTCTGGCACCGGGTCGAAAGCCGACAGCTTAATCTGTCGGAGGGTTCCCTCTCTGTGGCCATCGCCTATGATTTTTGTTATCACGCCTGGCCGGAAGACGTCCGCCGCGACATCTCCCGCGACCTGGCAAAACAGGCCCGCCAACAAATGCATGAATACGGCACAGGCTACCCCAGCCGCGGGTCCGCCAACAACTGGCGCGGCATCCGCTTTGCCGGTGCCGGGTCCGCCCTGCTGGCCAGTGACGAACCGCATTTAACGCCGGAAGCCATTGCCGCGCTGGGGTACGATCCCATGGACCCCTCCAGACCCTTCGCGGGCATCGATCCCCGCTGGTTCGACACCGCCTACGACCAAGTCCTCGCCTATCTCCGCAATGCCCGGACCGACGACCCGGCCGCGCGCGGCATGAACGCCGAGGGCGTCGGATACATGCTCTATCCACAGACCCATCTCGGACCGTACATGCTTGCCCTCGAACACCTCCTCGGCGTACGCATGGCCGATGATCTCCCGGCCGCCGCCCTCGGTCCGGTTCTCGCGGCCATGTCCGCCGTGCCGCTGCCCACACCGGCCGGCGAAGGCCGGAACCCCTCCGCCGGCATGCGCCCAGACCTCGTCAACGAAAATCCAGCCTATGCCAATCAGGGCGAAATCGCGGTAAGCCTCGGTCTGGTCCCCGAAGAACACCGTGGCGCATATCGGTGGCATTTCGACCGTTTTGTCGGGTTTGAAGGTACCGCCGACTTTCAGCCCGGACGCGCCGGGCTGCTGTTTTCCTTCCTCAAATATCCGGAAGACACCCCCGCACAGAATCCGGAGGATATCTGGGGGCTCACTCTCCTCGATGCCCCCACCGGCACTGTCATTCTGCGCGACCGCTATTCGGATGAAAACGATGTCGTGTTCATGACCACCGCCCGGCAGCGGGGTGTCCCCCGTCAGACCCACCACGGGGCAGAGATCGGCTCGCTACGCCTGTTCGGAGAGGGCACCCTTTTTCTCACCGGCGGCGGACGTACGACCGCATTGGGTGGTCAGTCTATTCTCCTCAATGAGGCGCGCCTGGATTCGGGGGATAACCGACAGCCGGGCCGCCTCGAACACACCTATCTGGCGGCAAACGGCTCCGGCAGTCTGACCATTCACGGCTCCGCCGCCGGGGTGGAGGAGGCCGTCCGCATGATCCTGCTGGACACCGATACCGGCGACCTGGGCGCAAGCGCCCACCTGATTGTGGCCGATCAAAGCAAAGACGGCAATCTCTGGCGGATCAACACCCCCGGATTTCACCACGTCGCCCTGGCCGAACGCAGCTTTGAAATCACCGCCCCCAACGGCGCCAAACTCCGCGGGGATGTGCTTTTCCCTTCAAACGTCCGCATGGAACAGGGCACCTGGAACCGCTCCGGCCACGTCAGCATCGGCGACCAGCGGGCCGAAACCAATCACTGGGTGCAGGCCCGGATTCCCGAGGGCACACCGGGGAATATCATCGTGGCCATGCAGCTGCTTCCCGCCGGCACCGCAGCTGCCCCCGCCACCTTCGGCCCCGGGGGCATGATCACCGTCGGCTCCCGCCGCTATGCCCTGGATGCCCGCAGTGGCATCCGGGAAACCACCTGGCCTGAACAGCTCACCGTACAGACAGCATCCGAGCCCCCGCACGGTGGACAGGTTCGCGGAGCAGGCACTTACGCCCCCGGCGAAACCGTGGAACTCACCGCCATTCCGGCACCGGGGTTCCTCTTTCTGCGCTGGGAAAGTGATCGCCCCATGTCCGGTCACCCCTGGAAATCCTCCCCCGTCTATCCCCTGAAACTCTCCGATCACACCCGGGCCCGGGCGGTGTTTGTCCCAGAGCCATGAATAAGGGCGGGTTCATCTTGAAATTTTTCCTAAACCTGCTTTTATATAGCTTTCTTACTTCGCCAGGAATTTTTACTGAACCCTGAATACGGAATGATTTTATGACCACTTCTGCCGATCCATTTCTGCGCCAGCGCATCCTTGACCTCACCGACACCCCCA
>PXDP01000127.1 GCA_003565035.1 PVC group bacterium
CGTCTTCGCCGTCAAAGGCGAAACCCTCAAAGAATACTGGGAATACACCGACCGCATTCTCGACTGGGGCGAAAATGAATACCCCAACATGATCCTCGACGACGGCGGCGACGCAACCCTCTACGTGCACCTGGGCTATCAGGCGGAGCGCAACCCCAAAATTCTGGACAAAAAACCGGGCAGCGAAGAAGAGGAAGTCCTCTACGCCCAGCTCAAGAAAGCCCTGAAACTCCGTCCGGGCCGCTTCACCCGCCTGGCCGAATCCATTAAAGGGGTCAGCGAAGAAACCACCACCGGTGTGCATCGACTCTACCAGATGCATCAGAAGGGCGAACTGCTGTTCCCGGCCTTCAACGTCAATGATGCGGTCACCAAAACCAAATTCGACAACAAATACGGATGCCGCCACTCCCTTCCCGACGGAATCTGCCGGGCCACCGACATTCTCATGGGCGGTAAAATCTCCGTAGTGGCCGGATACGGCGATGTCGGCAAAGGCAGCGCCGAAGCGCTCCGCGGTCAGGGTTCGCGGGTGATTATCACCGAAATCGACCCCATTTGCGCCCTCCAGGCGGCTATGGACGGGTATGAAGTGAATACCATGGACAATGTCTGCACCTTTGCGGATATTTTTGTGACCACCACCGGCTGCTGCGATGTGATCACCGAACGGCACATGCGCCAGATGAAAGACGGAGCCGTAGTCTGCAACATCGGCCACTTCGACAGCGAAATCCAGGTCGCCAAGCTCAAGAAATACAAATGGGAAAACATCAAGCCCCAGGTGGACCTGATCACCTTCCCCAAAGGCAACCGGATTATTCTGCTGGCCGAAGGCCGTCTCATGAACCTCGGCTGCGCCACCGGACATCCCAGCTTTGTGATGTCCAACAGCTTCACCAACCAGGTGCTCGCCCAAATCGAACTCTACAAGTACACCGAAAAATATCCGGTGGGCCTGTACCTGATTCCCAAGCACCTCGACGAAGAGGTCGCCCGCCTGCATCTGGACCGTTTGGGTGTGCAACTGGATTCCCTGACCCAGAAACAGGCCAAGTATCTCGGCATTTCGGTCGAAGGCCCCTACAAGCCCGAACACTACCGGTACTGAGCCAATGAAACAGGTTTGTCCCGCCTGCGGGGAAGACACCCTGTTTGTCACAGAATCGGTGTACGACGGGTTTCGCAAAACCGGCGAAACCCGTCGCTGCACCCAGTGCGGCCATATCCTCCGGGACACCGGCGGCCGGAAGCCGTCCGCCGGCAAGACTGCGGCACCCGGAGCGAATCCGCTCTGGGACGCGTTTGCCAAAGACAGCACCGATGACACGCCGGCCCTGTTTGATATCGAGGCCGAGACCGGAAAACTCTGCCGCAAATGCACCCACTACGTGGTCAATCCGTTTACCCAGCGCTGTATGCTGCACGACCGGGAGGTCGAGGCCACCGACAGCTGCGAACAGTTCCGCGCCAAATAATTTCCGCCAATTACGATCAGCTTCTGCAACTGAAATACAACTTTTCACATTTAGAACACGAGAAAACTTGACTGTTGTTAACTCACAAGTTAACAAAGTTTATGGTCAGGAATGTGATATTCTTCAAAACAGATACCGGTCGAAGCCGGTTGAAGATTTTCTGGATACGCTCTCTCCCAAGCAGGCTCTCAAGGCCGCTTGGGTGATCAATCTGGTGGAAGATATGGACGTCGTGCCGACGCAGTTCTTTCAGAAGATGAAAAGTACTGAGGACCTCTGGGAAATACGCGTTAAGGTTGGCAATGATATATTGCGTTTTCTTGGGTTCTTCGATGGTCCTAAACTGGTGGTGCTATCCCATGCATTCCAGAAGAAGACCCAAAAAACTCCTAGACAAGCAATTCAGCTCGCCGAGGAACGAAAACGAACGTACTTCATAAGGAAATATAAATGAGTGACTTACAGAAATACATTGCAAAGCGTAAAGCGCAAGATCCGGAGTTTGCCAAGGACTTCGACTCAGGGTATGAACAGTTCAAGATTGGTGTCATGCTGAAACAGGCCAGACTGAATGCAGGAATTACCCAAGAGGAATTAGCAGAAAGGCTTTGTACCAAAAAGACTGCAATTTCCCGAATCGAAAATCATGCGGAGGATATCAAATTGTCCACACTTGAACGCTTTGCCGAAGCCCTCGGACAACGCCTAAAGTTAACAATTTCTCCTGCGAATCATGCCATGGAGTCAACAGCCTGACGGCCGTGACTCATGGTAAACGATCGGAAAATCATTTTTAAATCACGCAAGTTCATTCTTTCGTTTTGGCCCGCTTCAGGTTAAGCAAAGGATCATGCATACACGATTGTTTCTTGTTTTTGCGCTTGGATTCAGCGCGTTGAAGGCTCAGGAGTCCCGTTCAGTGCAGGCCGTGCTGCAGGAACGGCTTTTGCAGATGGAGGCGGAGCGCGACCGTTCGGAACGGGCGTTCCTGGAACTTCAGGCGGAAACGCGACCGGTGATTGAGGAACTCTCCCGCGAAAAAGCCCGGCTGGAATTACAGCTCCAACAGGTTCAGCAGGAAAGTCTTTTGCTGGATTCCGCTCAGGGCACCGCCACCCGGGCGGGGGAACGGGCCGTGGAGGAGCTGGAAACGGTACGCCGGGAATTGGAGGCGGTTCAGTCGCAGCTTCAGTCCGAACAGCAGGAATTTGCCGAAACGCTGAACCGGCTTCGTCAGGAGCAGCAGACCCTGGTCACGGAGCGCGCGGAGGAGCGGGCCGGGCTGGAGGCGGGTCAGTCCGCGCTGCAGGAACGATTGGAGACGCTTCTGGAGCAAATGGCGGCCACCGAACAGGCGGCGGTCGCGTTGCGCGAGGGCAAAGCGGCTCTGGAGCAGGAATCCCGGGATATTCAGGGATTGAACCGTCAGTTGAATGCGGACCTGCAGGAGGCGGAGCGCCGCGAATCGCTGGCGAATGCCCAATTGCTGGCCCTGCAATCGCGGGTGGAGCAGTTGGAGAGTGCGCTGCAGGAGGCGCTCGAAGAACGCAGCCGGGCGGAACAGCAGCGGGATCAGATGGCGCTTCGGGTGAATGCCCTGGAGGCCGAATTGGCGGAACTCCGGGAAAGCTCGGTCCCCCGGGCGGAACTGGAACAGCTTCAGCGCTCACTTGAGGACACCCTGGCCCGGAACCGGGACTTGCAGGCGGCATTGGAACAGGAACAGGCCCGGCCCGATTTCACCGAGGCGCTGACCCGCACGGAGCGGGAGCGGGATTTGCTGGATGCCAAACTGAAAACCCTGGAAACCCGTCTTCAGGAGGCACAGGAACAGGCCCGCAACGAAGAGACGCAGCGGCATCAGGTCGCGGAGGCCAACACGTCCCTGCTGGAACATATCGCGGAACTGGAGGCCTCGCTTCAGGACGCCCGGGCCGGCCGGGAGGATCAGTCGGCGGAGATGCAGGCGCTCCTGAATCAACAGGCACAGCTTCAGGCCGATCTGGAGGCCATGGCCGAATCGCTGGAGGCCGCGTCGGTTGACCGGGGCGCGTATGAATCGTTGCAGGTTGAGTTCCTTTCGCTTCAGAATGAGCTGGAGGAGCGCGTCTCGGTCTCCCGCGATCAGGCGGAGGCCATTGAAGATCTTCAGCGCGCTCTGGGCGCCTCCATGCAGGAGCTGGAGCGCTCCCGCAGAGAACTCGACACACTCCAGTCTGCGGAAGGTTCCGCAGGGGATTTTGCGGCGGAACGGGACCGGCTGACCCAGGCGCGGGATAAATCCCGGCGGGATATGCGGATCCTCGCCAACCATATTCAAACCCTGCGCCGGGACCTGGAACTGCAGCGGGAACACCTCGAACAGTCAGACCGTCAGCGGCAAATTCTTCTTCGGCGGATCCGCGAACTCGAATCCGGCGCCGTCAATCCCTAATGTTCACCCCTCACTCTTCCCGGAAAGGCCCTCTTATGACAGACTCCCCCACCCCGCCCGCCACCGACATGCTTCAGGATTTGTTCGACAAACAAATGTCGCTCAATCAGCGCATCGGTGTCAACCCGCCCGAAATGAACGATGAAGAACGCGTCCAGTGGGTGCTGAACTACACCCGCGCGGCCTCGCAGGAGCTGGCCGAGCTGATTGACAGCGTACCCTGGAAATGGTGGGCGAAGTATCAGACGTTTGATCAGCAGAACGCCCGCGTCGAGGTCGTCGATCTGTTTCATTTTCTCATCAGCCTCGCCCAGGTGCTGGGCATGGACGCCAAAGATGTCCACGACCTCTACAATCAGAAAAACAAGCTGAACTTCAAACGCCAGGACGACGGCTACGCGAAAAAAGACGAGGCGGACAACCGCGGACTGGGCGTTTAATCAATCCTGACGACGGATGACGGGGGCATAGAGCCCCCGCACCGAACGCATCCACCAGATGCCGCGCTCCCGGCGGGTCACCGGATCGGCAAAGCGGACCTGATAGGTGACAAAGCGGAGGTAGCGGGGCGGCTGATCCGGGAAGGGATTGACGTCGAGCAGTCCGACCACCACCGGATCGTTTTCCAGCAGGCCGCCCGCGAGGCGCCCCAGCCAGGGGTGTGCCTCCAGCGCCCGCGGATTGCCGTGATGCAGCGCCACCTGGTTAAACTGCAAGTCGAGGCGGCGGGTGTTCAGCTCCGGAAACATGGCCAGCCGCTGGGGATGGCCCGGTTTGACCTTGAAAAGATACTCCCGCCAGTGTTCGCCGTCGAGGCTGCCCTGAATTTCCACCTCAAAGCGGCGAGGCTGCACGCGGCCGTACATTGCGTAACGGTTTGCGGACCGGAGGAAGGCCAGGCCTTCGCCTGCCTGACGCCATGGCGGCCAAAACTCCGAGGGGCCGGCACCAAACATCAGCCCCAGGGAAAGAGGAATCCAGAGGAGCAAGCCTCCGAGTCCCGGCAGGGACAGCGGCCGGGGAAACGGGGTGGCCGACGCGGCGGGTCCGCGGCCTTCGGGCAGGACCTGCCGCCAAGTTCGGTCATCCACCAGCAGCAGCGACAGGAGAATCACCAGCCAGGGCATCCACCCATGGTGGCCGGAGGCAATCACCAGCAGCATCAGCACCGTGAACCCTCCGGCGGCAATGGCGCGGAACAGACGCGGGAGGAACACATACAGCGGCAGCATCACCTCAATCATCACCGCGTACCAGAGCGCGTGCGTCAAAACCGTGCCCGGAAGATGATGAAAAAACCAGGCGGTGGCGGTGGGCAGCGGCTGGGTTTCAAAAAACACATTCAGGGCGGTCTCCCGCAGCCAGAACGGATCGCCGCCGGTCAGTTTCATCCAGCCGCTGCCGAACATGACCCTGATCAGCAGACCGTTTGCCAGAATCAGTCCCAGGGGCCTGCCGCCGATTCGGGACGGGGGCGGGAGCCTGAGCCAGCGCGGCGAAGCCAGAAAAAGAGCAATAAATCCGGCTTCGGCCAGCAGGACATCCCCCTGAAACTGAAGCCAGGGTCCGGGTAAATGGAGTAAAAACACCTGAAGCGCCCAGGCCACCAGCAGTGCCCACCAGGGAACGCGCCCAGCCATCATCAGGAGGCCTGCAACCGTCCCCAGCAACAACAGCGGCAGAACAAAGGGCCAGAGGGGGGACGGGGTCAGTCCCCGTTCACTCCACAAACCCGTGGCCTGGGAGGCAATAGACCAGAAATTGAAGAAGAAAATCCCCCCGAGAATCCGCAGGGCCAGATGCACCGAGAGGCCGCTTTCCGGCATCCGGAATCCGCGGAGACGGGCCACGACGGCCTTGGGCCGGAGACGTATGTTCATGACGGCAGCACCTCCGCTATCAGCCTGCGCAAGCCGTTTGCATATTCGCGGGAGGTCTGCCAGCCGGCTTCATCATGCAGCCCGGAAAGCCGGAAAAAGCCCCAGGGGTGCGGGGCCAGCCGGTAGAGTGCCTCGCCCATATCATAGGGAACCACTTCATCGTCCGGACTGTGCGCCACCAGCACCGGCATGTTCGTTTTCGCGATCCGGAGATCGGAGCGATAGCGGTTCATGCAAAACAAATTCGGCAGCAGCCAGGGGTAGAACCGCTGTCCCATTTCCAGAACCGAGGTGAAGGTGCTTTCCAGAATCAGAGCCCGGACCGGACAGGTCTCCACCGCCTGCAAAGCCACGGCGCCGCCCAGCGAACGGCCATAGAGGACCACGGGCGGCTCCGCTTCGGGTCCGTTCCATTTCTGTACGCACACCTGATAGGCCGCCTGCACATCCCGGCCGGTGCCTTTCTCATGCGGCAGTCCCCGGCTTTTGCCATACCCCCGGTAATCAAACAGAAAAACATGCACCGGGACATCCGTCAGGTCTTTGGGAATCCAGAGCCGGTCGGAAATGTTTCCGGCGTTGCCATGACACACCAGCAGAATGCCTTTGGCTTCGGGATGGGCAAACCACCAGCCATGCAGGGTCGCGCCGTCTTCAGTGCAAAACGAAATCTCCTCCGCAGTGAGCCCTTCGTCCTCCGGCAGCGCGCGAAACGTTGTGCTGCGGCGGTACAACAGCCGGTGCTCTTTCCAACTGACCAGGATTCTGAACAGAATCAGGGCCAGCAGGGCTCCCAGGAAAATCTTTTCCGTACTCACAGGACAAACCTTTTCGGGCAGGTCGCCAACAGCGAACAGCCTTCCTCGGTCACCACCACCGTGTCCTCAATCCGCACCCCGCCCACCCCGGGATAATACAGGCCCGGTTCAATGGTGATCACCTGCCCCGCCTGCAGCGGACCGCCGGCCGGACTGACCGAAGGACCCTCATGGATTTCCAGGCCCACCCCGTGCCCCGTCGAATGGATAAAGCCCTGCGGCACACCGTCCACCCGGTCGGTTTCATAGCCGGCTTCGGCAAACACATCGCACACCGTTTGATGAATCTCCGCTCCGGTTACCCCCGGAGCCACCCGGGCCAGGGCCGCCTTCTGTGCAGCCAGCACCGTCCGGTATTGCTTCCGCTGCGCGGCGGAAGGACGTCCCCGGATGACCGTGCGGGTCATATCACCCCAATAGCCGGTGACTTCGGAGCGCGGAAAAATATCCAGCACAATCAGTTCGCCGGCCCGCAGCGGCCCGGTGCCCCGCTCATGCGGATCGGTGCCCTGATCCCCGCCGGCGACAATGATCTCTTCGGCATGAAACTGCTTCTCCAGCAGCCCCACCGAAACAAGATACCGCACCCGCTCGGATGTCAGCGGTGCTCCGTCGAGAATTAAATCCCCGTCCCCGCCAATCTCCGCCCCGGCAATTAATCCCATGGCGGTTTTCATGGCATGCGCCGTGGCCCGCTGCGCCTGGCGCAGGGCCCGGATTTCTGCCGGATCCTTGACCGCGCGTTCCGCAAACACCGGATCTTTGAGCACCTTGACACGCAGACCGCTCTTTTCCATGCGACGAACTACCCCAATTGGACATCGGGGACTTACCAAAGCTTTCTTACACCCCATTTTTTCCAAAAAAGCGGCCGCCTGCCGGCCAAGATCCCGGCGGGCGTTGGGGGGAAGTTCCAAGGCATCGGGGGTTACGCAGGATATCGCCGGGCCCAGTTTCAGGGCGCGGCCCATTTCCAGCGCGGACACCAGGAGAAAGTCTTCCTCTCCCCGCCGGACAAAGAGAAAGGGGTCGGGAGCGGAAAATCCGCTGGCGTAGCGCACATCCACAGCGTCTGCGCCGCCGCCAATTAAAAGAAGAGCCGATGTTGATTTCTTTGACTTCATGTAAAACTCCTTGAAAACAAACACTCTAGCAAACCGCGCGTTGAGCGGGATCCTGCCGGAGATTTCCGCACAAGCAAAAGAAAAGCCTTTTTTTAGAAAAGAGTGAGGATTTCACGATGTTGTGGTATTCAAAAGGTTAACCTACATCCTGTAGGGGTGCAAAATTTTCTCTGATTTCTGGATTTTAACAGCTTGTTTCTTAGCCCGCAATAGCGTTAAGAAGGCGGTGCACGAGCGATTGCGGAAGGGAGACAGCCTGTTGATAACTTGTGTATAAACTTGAAACCGACTGAAATCACGAAGAAACGCATACGAAATATGGAAGAGA
>PXDP01000031.1 GCA_003565035.1 PVC group bacterium
GCGTCCCGCATGCCGTTCAGCTCGTCTTCGTTTTTAATGATAATTTTTGACAAAACAACCCTTTCAAATCAATGCCCAGCTCGCCATCAGTGTCGCCACCGATTCCGCCGGATCGTTTCCTCCGTCCAGATGAATACAGCGCTGCTGATCTGCAAACCACTTGATGAGCGGCCGCGTTTGTTCGTGAAAGCGCTCCAGTCGGCTTGCGACCCGTTCGGGGTCGTCATCTTCACGCATCATCAGCGCCCCGCCGCATTCGTCACAGATTTCCGGCACGGACGGCGGCCGGTTCACCAGATGGTACGGTGTGCGGCAGACCGAACAGATGCGCCGGAGCTTCATGCGCTCCACCGCCTGAGCGACGGAGAGGTCCAGATGCACACAGCCATGAAACACATGGCCTTCCTGTTTCACCCAGTCCAGAAACACTTCCGCCTGCGGAATCGTCCGGGGAAATCCGTCCAGCGCCACCTTGGCTCCGGAGGAGAATTTTTTTAAAATAGAGAAGAACAACGTAAGTGCCAGTTCATCCGGCACATACACGCCGCGGTCCATATAAGGCTTGGCGCGGCGACCAAAATCCGAAGTCTCATCCGCCATCTCGTGACGGATCACTTCCCCGGTGGAAACAGGAAGGAACCCGGTTCGCCGTTCCAATAAACGGCTGAGGGTTCCTTTTCCCGCGCCCGGCGGTCCCAGCAAAACCAGGAACTCCACCGGGCCGTTCCTTATTTGCGACCGCTGCGGAGTTTTCCTTTGCGGAGGAAACCGTCGTAATGGCGGTTGAGCAGATAGGACTCGATCTGTCGCATGGTGTCCAGCATAACCCCCACAATGATGAGGAGACTGGTGCCGCCAAAGAAACTGGTGATCATGAAATTAATGTTAAAGTGTTCGCCGAGCAGCATCGGGAAGACCGCAATAAAGGTCAGGGCCAGGGCCCCGGCCAGGGTGATGCGGGTCATGACGTTGTCCAGGAAATCAGCCGTGGGTTTTCCGGGGCGAATTCCGGGAATATACCCGCCGTTGCGTTTCAGATCATCGGAAATCTGCACCGGATTAAACTGCGTGGCCACCCAGAAATAGGAGAAAAAGAGGATCATCAGTGAGTACATCCACAGGTAGGGGGTGGCTCCGTACTGGAACCAGCCCGCCGCACGGCTGACGCCGTCCAGTCCGAAACGGTTCCCCAGGAAGGTGAGCACCGGGGTCGGGAACATGAGGATGGCCTGCGCGAAAATAATCGGCATCACCCCGGAATAGTTCACGCGCAGCGGCATGTAGGTGCTCTGTCCGCCGTAGACTTTGCGGCCGACGACCCGCTTGGCGTAGGAGACCGGGATACGGCGCATGCCCTGGGTCAGGGCGACGGTGCCGGCCGTCACCAGGAAGAACACCACAATCAGCGTAACCAAATGGAACATGCTGTGGGTGGCTTCAAGATTGCCGCCGGGGAAGAACATCTGGCGGGCGGCGGTCAGGGCCATCGGCAGACTGCCGATGATGTTGACCGTAATGATGAGACTCACACCGTTGCCAATGCCCCGTTCGGTAATCTGTTCCCCCAACCACATGGTCAACATGGTGGCTGCGGTCAGCGAAATGGTGGCAATCAGACGGAAAGCGATGGGGCTGATAATCACCACCGGCTGGGAAAGCCCGAAGGTTGCCGGCGCGTTCAGGGCCAGACTGGCGATCCCGAAACCCTGGACTGCACAGAGGAGCAGGGTCAGGTAGCGGGTGTACTGATTGATCTTCGCACGGCCGGATTCGCCTTCCCGGGCCAGACGCTCCAGTTGCGGAACCACGGCGGTCATCAACTGAATGATAATCGACGCGGAAATATAAGGCATAATCCCCAGCGCACCAATGGCGAAGCGCTCCAGCGCACCGCCACTGAACAGGTTGGCCATATTGACCGCGCCGCCCGCAGTGCGTGATAGGCTGTCCATCAATTCACGCAGGGCGGCGGGATTGACACCCGGCGCCGGAATGGCGGCCATCACCCGGCACAGAAAAATCAGCGCGCAGGTGAAAAAGATCCGCGAGCGGAGTTCGGGAATTTTCAGACTGTTGGCAAATGCGGACAACATGGGGGGTGCCTCTCGTTGGGGGGGAAATCAGGGCGGTCCGGAGACCGCCGGTGAAACTTAAGCGCCCGCTTCGGTGCAGGTGCCGCCAAGGGCTTCAATCTTGGCTTTGGCTGTCGCGGAGAATTTGTGCGCAGTGATGTTGAGCTTTTTGGTCAGCTCACCGTTGCCCAGAATTTTCACACCGTCGATCTGACCGTTGGCCAGACCGGCATCGAGCAGTTCGACCAGGCCGACCTCTGCGCCGTCTTCAAAGACCCGGTCCAGAGCCGCCAGGTTCACCGGGGCGAACTCTTTGCGGTTGGGGTTTTTGAAGCCGCGTTTGGGAGAACGGCGGATCAGGGTCATCTGACCCCCTTCGAAGCCTTCTTTGTGCTTGTGACCCGCACGGGCCATCTGACCTTTGTGGCCTTTGCCGGAGGTTTTACCCAGACCGGATCCGTGGCCGCGGCCAACCCGTTTTTTGCGGTGGCGCGCGCCTTTGACGTTTTGTAAAGAATGGAGATTCATAAGGTACTGTTTCTCTTCAAGTGTTATTCCGCACGGCGGAGAGCCATGATGGCCTCGCGGCTGCGGAGCTGTTCAAGCGCATCGAAGGTGGCTTTGGTCACGTTGACGCTGTTGTTGCTTCCGAGGGATTTGGCCAGCACATCGCGGACACCGGACAGTTCCAGCACCGCACGCACCGCGCCGCCGGCGATCACGCCGGTACCTTCAGAGGCGGGTTTCAGCAGAACCCGGCCGCCGCAGAACTCGCCGATCACCTGGTGGGGGATCGTGTCGTTCTTCATCTGGACCAGTTTCATGTTCTTGCGGGCACCTTCGCTCGCTTTGCGGATGGCGTCGGCCACCTCGTTGGCTTTGCCAATGGCATAGCCCACACGACCGCGACGGTCGCCTGCGACCACCAGAGCGGAAAAGCTGAAACGACGTCCACCTTTCACCACTTTGGAGGAGCGGTTGATATCGACCACACGCTCTTCTACATCCGAGAACGTGGATTCTTTTGATTCGTTTGCCATAAGTTCGTCTCTTTCCGGGGCCGGTTAGAAGTTAAGTCCGCCTTCACGCGCCGCATCCGCCAGAGCGGCCACGCGGCCACTGTAGCGGAAACCACCGCGATCAAACACTACGGTTTCGATGCCGGCGCTTTTGGCGGCTTCCGCCGCTTTGACGCCGACTTTGCGGGCGGTGTCCACATCGTTCTTGAGGCCTTTGAAGTCAGCCTGCTGTGTCGAGACAGCAGCCAGGGTGACGGCGGCCTCGTCGTCGATGAACTGGACGGAAATATGATGATTGCTGCGGAACACACTCATGCGGGGACGCAGGGCGCTTCCTACAACTTTGTTGCGGACGCGGTTGTGCCGGCGTACGCGCTGATCGGATTTGGTCTTCATTAAGCAACCGCCTTTCCTGCTTTGCGGCGAACGTTTTCACCTTTGTAACGGACACCTTTGCCTTTGTAAGGCTCGGCTTTGTAGTAACTGCGAATCTGCGCGGCGGCCTGGCCAACCGCCTGCTTGTCGCAGCCGGTGACTTTTACGTTGGTGCCGCTGCCATCCACCTCGATGGTCAATCCCTCGGGAACCGGGAAATTGATTTCATGGGAATAGCCGAGATTCAATATGATCGATTGACCCTTCATGATCGCTTTGAAGCCGACGCCCTGGATTTCCAGTTCGCGGGTGTACCCCTCGGTGACACCGATGATCATGTTGGCGGCCAGAGCGCGGACAGTGCCGTGCATGGCTTTGAGTTTCTTAGAGTGGTTCAGCGGCTCCACGATGAGCTGAGTGTCTTCGATCTTCATGGCAATACCAATCGGAGCGGTGTACGACAGTTCACCCTTGGGTCCGGTGACCTTCAGGGTCTGGCCCTGGAGGTCCACCTTGACCGTGGATGGAAGCGGAACGGGATTTTTACCTATACGGGACATTGTGTTTCCTCGAAAACGGGGTTACCAGATTTGGCAAAGCAACTCGCCGCCGGTGCGGGACTTGCGCGCCTCGCGGTCGGTGAGAATGCCGCGGGATGTTGTGAGCAGGGCGATGCCCAGACCGCCGAGAACCCGGGGGACATCGTCGGCGTTCACGTACTTGCGGAGGCCGGGGCGGCTGATGCGCTGCAGGCCGGTGATCACGGACTCGCGGTCGGGACCGTACTTCAAGGTGAGTTTGATCACCTGTTTCGGGGCCTCGCCCACCACATCCACAGAGCGGATATAGCCTTCCCGGAGCAGAATACGGCTCATTTCCGTTTTCAGCTTGGACGCGGGGATTTCGACCGTATCGTGCCCGGCGGACACCGCGTTGCGGATCCGGGTCAAGTAGTCGGCAATTGGATCTGAAATATTCATGCGTAAACCTTCCTGTAGTCACGCGCTTCGGCGTGACGCGAATTCATTTTGCGAACGGCATGCCAAAAAGCTTCAACAGCTCATGCCCTTCTTCCTGGGTGCGGGCGGTATTGACAAAAGAAATATCCATCCCCTGAACGCGCTTGACGTTGTCGGGGTTGATTTCCGGGAAAATGGTCTGCTCCTGCAGACCCAGGGTGTAGTTCCCCTGCTTGTCAAATCCCTTGGGGTTCACCCCTCGGAAGTCACGGATGCGCGGCAGCGCCACGTGGATGAGACGGTGCATGAATTCATACATCCGCTCCCCGCGCAGGGTCACCTTGCAGCCAATGGCCATGTCTTCACGGAGGCGGAAGTTGGACACCGCCTTTTTGGAAATCGTCAACACGGGCTGCTGGCCGGTGATCCGGGCCAGATCCGCCGCCACCGCTTTAAGCTCATCCCGGTCGCCGGGAACACCGACGCCCATGTTGATGACGACTTTCTGCATGCGGGGAACCTGCATTTTGTTCGTGTATCCCCGGGACTTGGTCAGCTCCGGCACGATCTTTTCTTCATAAAGTTCTTTAAACGCGACCATTATTCGGCCTCCTTCTTGCCGACGGATTCAATCACCTTCACATTGGAAATGTGCAGGGCCGCCTCTTTCTCGATGATGCCGCCTTCGGGATTGTCTTCCGTGGGGCGCATCGCCTTTTTGATCATGTTGACCCCTTCGACCAGCACGCGATCGGTTTTACCGCTCACCTGCAGGACTTTGCCTTTTTTCCCGCGGTCTTTGCCGGCGAGAATTAAAACCTGGTCACCACTGCGGACATGTAGTTTACGACGGGACATTAGAGCACCTCCGGGGCGAGTGAGACCACTTTCATGTGGTTGTTTTCACGGAGTTCGCGGGCCACCGGTCCGAAGATCCGGGTACCGCGGGGGTTGTTGTTGGCATCGAGCATGACAACCGCGTTGCTGTCGAAGCGGAGCACGGTGCCATCCGCGCGGCGGATGGGGTGGCGGGTGCGGACGATCAGTGCGCGGTGCACTTCAGCTTTTTTCACCGCGCCGTTGGGGATCGCCTCTTTGACGGTCACCTTGATGATGTCGCCGACATGCGCATAGCGTTTACGCTGACCGAGAACCCGGATGCATCGCACCGAGCGGGCACCGGAATTATCCGCAACGTCTAAATTGGATTCCTGACAAATCATGGAAAGTCTCCGGTTAGGAAAGGGTGGATTCGATTTCGGCGTTTCCGTGCTGGAGCACTTCCAGCAAACGCCAGCTCTTCAGTTTGCTCAACGGACGGGTTTCCTGAATGCGAACGGTGTCGCCTTCCTTGGCCTCATTGTTCTCGTCGTGCACATAGTACTTTTTGGAGCGCTTGATGATTTTTCCGTAGAGTTCGTGGGCGATACGACGCTCCACAGACACCACCAGGGTTTTGTTCATCTTGGCACTCACAACTTTGCCCGTACGGGTCTTCCGCACATGGCGGACTGCGGGATCGGATTCGGTCATTGCGCTTCTCCTGCCGTTAAGGCACGTTCACTGGCGATCGTCTTCAGCCGCGCGATTTCCCGGCGGGTTTCGGTGATCTTGGCTTTGTTTTCCAATTGCCCCAGCTTTTGCTGCAGTTTCAGTTTAAAAAGGGATTCGCTGGCGTCGCTCAGGGCGGCGTTCAGTTCCTCGGTGGTCATCTCACGAATATTCGCGGCTTTGCTCATGGTGTGCTCTCCGTTAGGCGTGAGGGTTGCGGGTGATAAACCGGCTGCGGATCGGCAGTTTGGCGGCCGCCAAACGGAACGCTTCGCGCGCCTGGGATTCGGGAACCCCGGCCAGTTCGAACAGCATACGGCCGGGTTTAACTTTGGCGACCCAGCGGTCGATATTCCCTTTTCCTTTACCCATCCGGACTTCCAGGGGTTTTTTGGTGTAGGGATAATCGGGGAAAATGCGGATCCAGAGTTTACCTCGACGCTTCAGATTGCGGTTCACCGCAATACGGCAGGCCTCGATCTGGGTGTTGGTGATGTAGCTGCGGCCCAGGGACTGCAAACCGAACTCGCCAAAGGAAAGGGTGTTTCCGCTGGTGGCAAGTCCGCGGCTGCGTCCGCGCTGCTGCTTGCGGTACTTTACGCGTTTAGGCATAAGTGGCATGTCGACGATCCTCCACAGGTTGTTCTTTTGTGCAGATCCACACCTTAACGCCCAGACGGCCGGCGGTGGTGTGGGCTTCCGTCACCCCGTAGTCCACTTTGGCGCGGAGGGTGTGCAACGGAACGCTGCCTTTGAGATATTTTTCACGGCGGGACAATTCCGCACCGCCAAGACGTCCGCTGCATTCGATACGAATGCCTTCGGCGCCCAGCTCCATGGCCATTTGAATGGCCCGCTTCATGGCGCGGCGGAATGAAATACGGCGCTCAAGCTGCTGAGCGATGCTCTCGGCCACCAACTGCGCGTTCAAATCAGGATTTTTAACTTCTTTGATCTCAATGTAGATGTCCTTGCCGGTCATCGCATTGAGGTCTTCACGAAGCTTTTCAATCTCGCCGCCTTTGCGGCCAATCACCACGCCCGGACGGGCAGTCAGAATGGTGATGCGGGCGCGGTTGGCGTAGCGTTCGATCAGGACTTCGGGAACCGCGGCGTCTTTCAGACGGCTTTTCACGATTTGACGAATCTTAAGGTCTTCGCCGACGAGATCGCCAAAGTCCTTCTTGCTGGCGAACCAGCGGGAGCGCCAATCTTTGGTGACGCTGACCCGTAATGAAATGGGATTAACTTTTTGGCCCAAAACCGTTCTCCATTTGAGGTGATTATGCGCGTTCGTCGCTGAGGACGACACGAATGTGACTGGTGCGTTTGGCAATGGGTTTAAACATGCCGCGCGCGCCGTAAAATCCGCGGCGCAGGGTCGGTCCCTGTTCAGCCACGGCTCGTTTGACGTAAAGAGTTTCGACATCGGCGCTATCGTTGTGCTCCGCATTCGCGATCGCCGACTTCAGCGCTTTGCCAAATAACGCCGCCGCTTTCCGGTCACTGAACGTGGTCAGATTGAGGGCGTCCTGTACCGGCAGCCCCTGGATCGCCCGGGCGATGTCGCCGGACTTCCTTGAGGAGATGCGCTCGAATTTTAAAACAGATGTGGTTTCCATATGAGGCCTTTCGGTCACAAAAACCCGGCACAGACCAACGCGGTCCGTCCGGACATACAGGGGTTTGCGCGCCGTCCGCTGTTCCGATCTCCCGGTCCCGTTTCCGGCGCAAGGAGGTCTGCGATCAACGACGCAAGACATTGCATGCGAAGTACTCTCCGGCGGTGCATCCGCCCTTCCAATGGTGACCCATTCAGAAGCGAGAGGGGCGGAACATAGCCAAATCTTTCTTGATTGCGAGCACGAAATGAAAAAAAATGAATCCTCTGCCTATCATCCAGCAGATGCAGCATAAAACCCAGCAACCAAAGGTTTTCGCCGGAACCGTTTCTTTCTTTTCTATGGATTCAGATATCGCTACCCTGTGAATATGAGTCTGATCAACCAAGCTGCCGCAGACATCGATTTGTCAACGTCCGAATCCGGGCGGACCGCCGTGCAGGCTCAGCAGACTGCCCACCCC
>PXDP01000231.1 GCA_003565035.1 PVC group bacterium
CTTTTCAGGGCCTGGCAAGAGGCGATTTTGGACAGTTTTCTGAAGGAATACACTGAAACGCGAACAATCGCATTGAGGAAACGGCGGATGAACCGCCGTTCCTCATACGTGACGTTCTATCACCGTAACATTTTGTAAACGATCATGGAAACCATGAAGACTGGACCCGATATCCCAGTGGACTATTGCAAAAATACGCTTTCCCGGATAATGAAAAACCCCCGCCAAAATTCATGGCGGGGGTTTTCGTTGGCGCGGAGGCGCGTGACTCAGACTACGCCCTGATCCAGCATGGCTTCGGCGACTTTGACAAAGCCGGCGATGTTGGCGCCGATCACGTAATTCCCTTTTTGACCGTAGTCTTCCGCAGTCTGGAAACAGTTTTCGTGGATCGCAACCATGATTTCATCAAGTCGTCCATCCACCTCCTCGCGGGGCCAGGACATGCGCATGGCGTTCTGGCTCATCTCCAGTCCGGAGGTGGCCACACCGCCGGCATTGGCGGCTTTGCCGGGTCCGTACAGAATCCCGGCCGCCAGATAGGCGTCGATCGCTTCCGGCTCGCTGGGCATGTTCGCGCCTTCACTGATCAGTGTACAGCCGTTTTTAAGCAGCTCTTTGGCATCTTCACCACTGATTTCGTTCTGTGTGGCACAGGGAAAAGCACAGTCACAGGCAATGCCCCAGGGGGTTTTGCCTTCGTGATACGTGCCGCCGAACTGTTCGGCATATTCCTTGATTCGCCCGCGCTTCTTGTTTTTAAGGTCCATGACCCAGGCAAGTTTTTCACGGGTAATGCCGTCGGGATCGTGGATGGTGCCGCCCGAATCGGAGAAGCTCACCGGTTTGGCGCCGAGGTCGAGCAGTTTTTCCGTGGCATACTGGGCGACATTGCCGGAGCCGGAGACCACACAGGTTTTTCCTTCAAGGGTTTCGCCTTTGGTCTTGAGCATTTCACGGGCGAAATACACCGCGCCGTAGCCGGTGGCTTCCGGACGGATCAGCGATCCACCCCAGTTCAGGCCTTTGCCGGTGAGCACGCCGGTGAATTCGTTGGCGAGGCGTTTGTACTGGCCAAACATGAAACCCACTTCCCTCGCCCCCACACCGATATCCCCGGCGGGCACGTCGTTGTTGGAGCCGATATGACGGTAGAGTTCGCTCATAAAGCTCTGACAGAAGCGCATCACTTCCGCATCACTTTTTCCTTTGGGATCGAAATCCGAGCCGCCTTTGCCGCCGCCCATGGGCAGGGTGGTGAGCGCGTTTTTGAAAATCTGTTCAAAGCCGAGGAATTTCAGAATGCTGAGATTCACGCTCGGATGGAAGCGCAAACCGCCTTTGTAAGGACCGATGGCACTGTTAAACTGAACCCGAAAGCCCCGGTTTACATGCACCCGGCCTTTGTCGTCCTGCCAGGGAATGCGGAACTGTATGACGCGTTCGGGTTCGGTGACCCGCTCAAGAATCGCGGCATCCTGGTAATGGGGATTGCGTTCCAGCACGGGATCAAGGGTTTCGAGAACTTCGCGGGCGGCCTGCAGGAACTCGCGCTCCCCGGCATTTCGGCGGGACAGTGTGTCCAGGGCCTGTTCAGTATATCTCATCAGTGTCTCCTAAGGGTATGTTGTGAATGAGGTTTAGGTGTTTATGAAAAGTGAATTGTAGACCGCGAGGGTTTCGCGGGCCATATTCTCATAGGTGAAGTTTGCGGCACGGGGAGGACCCGCTTCGGCGAGTTTTTTGGCCAGTGCTGGTGTGGTAAGCACCTCCACCAGCGCATCGGACAATGCGCGCAAATCGCCGGGGGGCACCGTCACCGCCGCATCCCCCGCCACTTCGGGCAGTGAGGAGGCCTTGCTGCAGATCACCGGGGTGCCGCAGGCCATCGCCTCCGCCACCGGCAGTCCGAAGCCTTCGTACAGGGAGGGCAGCACCAGAACCGAGGCCCGGCGGTAGGCCTCCAGCAGCGTTTGATCGCTGACGTGCCCCTCCCAGTCCATGCGCGGAAAGAGTTCAAGCTGGCGGGCCAGCGCCATCGCCTCCGGATACCGCTCATCCGGGGGACCGATAATGCGCAGCCGCGTGTCCGGGGGCAGTTTTTTCACCGCCTGTCCAAAGGCCGCCACCAGTTGGGGAACATTCTTGTACGGGTCAAGACGGCCCACATAGAGAATTTCCGGCGGCTTCATGCGGGGAGTGTCCGGATCCGGCGTGTAGCGGGGATGAATCCCGTTGTACACCACCCGGATTTTATCCCGCTCCCATTCCGGCAGCCGCAAAAGCCGGGCGATATCTTCAGCCGAAGATTTGCTGACCGTGACAATCGCGTCCGCACGGGCGGCAACCTGTCGCATCAACCCCGCATATACTGGATACAAACGGCTTTTCCGGGATTTCGGCGCATGATCCCGGAAGACCATCGGAATCAGATCGTGAATCGTGATCACTGATCGGACCCGCCCGGCGCGGTGACGCGGAAAACCCCGCAGCGGCATCATATAATTGGTTGAATGATACACGTCCACGCCTTCCCGCCGTAAAAAGCCGGGAAGCTGAAGCTGATTGCGCATTGAGAACAGTCCGAAGGGCAGGACCGCCCGGGGCATATTGCATCCGGTTTCTTCCGCAACCCGCTCCGCGAGGTCGGTGTCATCAAACAGCAACAGCCACTCATGGGGAGACTCCAGGCCCTGCAGACCCTGAATCAGTTGTTTGGTATGCTGGCCGATCCCGGAGGTTTCAGCAAAAATCCATCGGCAATCAATGGCAATTTTCATGAGGCCACCTCCCGGTAGGCCGCCCAGGTTTCATCCGCACAGCGTTCCCAGGAAAAGTCCGCCGCCCGGGTACGTCCGGCCAAGACCTGAGCGGGGCGCGCTTCCGGGTCCGACAAAAGCCTCTCCACGGCATCCACCCAGGCCTCGGCCTCCAGCGGGAGAACCTGCCCCCCCGGCCCCACCACTTCCGGCAGCGACCCTCCGTCACTCGAAATCACTGGACAGCCCTGCCGCATCGCCTCAATCGGCGGCAAGCCGAAGCCCTCGTAGAGCGAAGGAAACAACAGAGCCTCCGCACGGCGGTACAATGCGGTGAGCTGTGGATCGCTTACATAATTCAGCCGCCGGATCCGCTCCCGTTTCGGACTGTTTTCCAGAGCCTTGAGAATCGGCTCCACCTGCCAACCCTCCATACCGCAGAGGACCAGATCGCCGTCGAACGACTCCAGCCGGTTGAAGACCTCAAACAGAAATGCATGATTTTTTCGGGGTTCAAGGGTGCCCACATGCAGGAGAAAAGGCTTGTCCAGGCCAAGCGGCTTCAGCAGGGCCATTGCCTCGTTCTCTCCGAGTTGGGCCAGCGCGGGCGGAGGTCCAAGCAGGGTGGCCCGAACCCGGTCCGCGGGAAGCGCATAGGCCTCCCGCAATTCCGCGGCAATGGTCTCACTGATCGTCAGAATCAAATCCGCACGCCGGACGGTACTGTCCATATGCTTCCGCAGGTAGGCCAGATTTTTGGGTTCAAGGGTTTCCGGGAAGCGCAGAAACGACGCATCGTGTATCGATACCACCGCTTTTTCTTTTTTGGGCAGGGGCGGAATCACGAAATTGGTGAAATGGTGCACATCCGCCTTTGGCGCGAACCAGGTGTATGGGGGGAAGCCGATCCGTTTCCAGGCCTGCTGCACCGCCGCCCCCGGCACCCAGCGCACCCGGTGCTCTTCCAGAGTTCCCGGCGGAAACGGCGAGCCGTTGTTGCGGAAGTCAAAGTAAAAGCCCAGCAAACGGTCGTCGGCACCCTTGCGGGCCGCCAATAGGGGCGCGAGAGTGTGCACATATCGGCCCACCCCGGCGCGTTGCGCGATGGCGGCTTGAAGCTGCAAAGATACAATCACGTGGACGCATCTATGGAAAGCAAAGGAAAAAGCAAGATTTACGAACTCTGGATCTGGACCACCGGGCGCATTGGGGCGTTACCCTTCAGAGGGAAAGGTCAGACAGACCGAATTAATACAATACCTCAGGCGGGTGGGGAGCGGTCCGTCTGGAAAAACATGCCCCAGATGCGCCCCACAGCCCGCGCAACACACTTCCGTGCGCCGGTAGCCCAGGAGATAATCGGAATGCTCCTCCATGGCCTCCCCGCTAACCGGTTCAAAATAACTGGGCCACCCACACCCGGAATGAAACTTGGCATCAGACCGGAATAGCGGTGCTTCACAACACACGCAATGATACACGCCTTCCGTTTCCGTGTCGGTATATTCTCCAGTGAAAGGCCGCTCGGTTCCTTTTTCAACACAGACTCGAAACTGCTCCGGCGTTAATCGAGCCTTCCAGTAGGAACGGCTCTCGGGATCGTGGGGATCAATACGGGGAAAGGATTTCATGCGTTAGTATCAACCCGATCCTCCAGACTGCAAGGCAGGGTAAAGAAAACCTTGTCTTTCTAAGGGGTTTGTATAGGGAGAAAAGATCACGAATTGGGCGCAACCAAACCTCCGCGCCCTGAGCGAAATCCGGAACATTTTTTATGACAGAACCTATTGATCCCCAGAGCGTTGAAGAAATCATTGATCAGACCAAATACACGTCGAGCAACATCACCGTTTTAGAGGGCCTCTCCGCCGTCCGCAAACGGCCGGGCATGTACATCGGCGATACCGGGGTCCGCGGCCTCCATCATTTAGTCTATGAAGTGGTCGACAACTCCATCGACGAGGCTCTTGCCGGCCATTGCGACTTTGTGGAGGTGGCTCTCAACCTGGACGGATCCATCACCGTCACCGACAACGGACGCGGCATTCCCACCGATATGCACCGCACCGAAAAGAAACCCGCCGTCGAGGTGGTGCTCACCGTCCTGCATGCCGGCGGAAAGTTCGACAGCAATTCCTACAAAGTCTCCGGCGGTCTGCACGGGGTGGGCGTCTCCTGCGTGAACGCACTGTCGGAATGGCTGGAGGTCGAGGTCCGCCGCGACGGGGAAATCCATCACATGCGCTTCGAACGCGGCAAAACCGTCAAACCCCTTGAAGTCCTGGGGCACTGCACCGAAAGCGGCACCAAAATCACCTTCATGCCGGATCACGAAATTTTTGAAACCCTCCAGTTCTCCTGGGACATTCTCACAAACCGCCTCCGCGAAATGGCCTTCCTGAACCGCGGGGTGCAGGTGATCCTCGAAGCGGAGGGCGGCAACAAACGCGAGGAGTTCAAATACGAGGGCGGCATCGCCGAATTCGTCAAACATCTGAACACCAACAAGTCCCCGCTGCACGAGGATGTGATTTATTTCGAAAAGGAAAAAGACGGCACCACGGTGGAAATTGCCATGCAGTACACCGATGCCTACAACGAAAATCTGTATTCCTACGCCAACAACATCAATACCCACGAAGGCGGCACCCACCTCAGCGGCTTCCGCTCCGCCCTCACCCGCACCATCAACGCCTACGGCAAAGCCAACAAGATGATCAAGGATGACAAAGTCGGGATGACCGGCGATGACATCCGCGAAGGCCTCACCGCCATCATCAGCGTGAAGGTGCAGGATCCGCAGTTCGAGGGACAAACCAAAACCAAGCTGGGCAACAGCGAGGTCGCCGGTATCGTCGAAAACGTGGTCAACGAGGAACTCTCCACCTATCTGGAGGAGCATCCGGCCTCGGCCCGCAAATTCATCGAAAAAGCTGTGCTCGCCGCCTCCGCCCGCGAAGCAGCCCGCAAGGCCCGCGAACTCACCCGCCGCAAAGGCGCACTGGATTCCGCCGCCCTCCCCGGCAAACTGGCCGACTGCTCCGAACGCGACCCCTCCAAATGCGAAATCTACATTGTGGAAGGGGATTCAGCGGGCGGTTCCGCCAAACAGGGACGCGACCGCACCTTCCAGGCCATTCTGCCCCTGCGCGGTAAAGTGCTCAACGTGGAAAAAGCCCGGCTCGACAAAATTCTCGGCAATAACGAAATTCAGACGATGATCACCGCCATCGGCACCGGCATCGGCAAAGACGACTTCAATATCGCCAAAGCCCGCTACCACCGCATCATCATCATGACCGACGCGGATGTCGACGGGCTCCACATCCGCACCCTCATTCTGACCTTCCTGTATCGTCAGATGAAGGAGCTGATCGAAAATGGCTACATCTACATCGCCCAACCCCCGCTGTATAAAATCGTTCGCCGCAAACGCGAAGAGTATATCCAGAACGACAACGAGCTGACCCGCATCCTCATGGAACTCGGCACCGACGGCATCGTCGCCAATGGCCCCGACGGCGAAGAACTCCTCGACACCGAGGCACTCAAAACCGTGCTCATGCAGCTCTCCAAACTGGAGCCGCTCATTGATCTGGTTCGCCGAAAGCAGATTGATGTCGCCGACTATCTCGCCCAGCGCCGCGAAGACGGCACCCTCCCCCTCTACGCCATCATGTGCGGCAGCGGCAAAGAGAAAGTCACCCGCTATGCCTTCGATGAAGAGGAACTGCGCGTCATCAACGAACACTTTGAAGGCGAAGGCCGCCCCTTCCTCTATGTGGACATCCAGTCCAACAAACGCATTCAGGAGCAAATGGACGTGCTCGCGGGCATGGGGGTGGATTCCAGCCGCCTCCTCTCCGGCGAGGACGTCCTCTTCACCCTGCACGAGGGCGGAGAAAAAGTCGACGAGGTCGTTCACCTCATGGACCTGCTCCAGAAAATCCGCGATCTCGGCAAAAAAGGCATGACCATCCAGCGGTATAAAGGTCTCGGTGAAATGAACCCCGCCCAGCTCTGGGAAACCACCATGGATCCCGCCCGCAGACGCCTCGTCAAAGTCGTGCTCGAAGACGCCATCAAAGCCGATCAGATCTTCACCATTCTGATGGGCGACGAAGTGGCGCCCCGCCGCGACTTCATTGAATCCAACGCCCTCAACGTGCGCAATCTTGATATCTGACCTCTTTTAGGATCTTTTTTATATGGACCCCTTGATTCCCCCTCCCGCTCCCGCCGACCACATCGACCTCATCAACATCGAAGAGGAGATGCAGCGCGACTACATCGACTACTCCATGTCGGTGATCATCGGCCGCGCCCTTCCCGATGCCCGCGACGGCCTCAAACCTGTGAACCGCCGTATCCTCTTCGCCATGAAAGAAGGCGGCTGGCTCCACAGCCGCCCCTTCGTCAAATGCGCCCGAGTGGTCGGGGAAGTCATGGGGAAATTCCACCCCCACGGCGACTCCGCTGTATACGACGCCCTGGTGCGCCAGGCGCAGGAATTCTCCATGCGCTATCCGACCATCGACAGCCAGGGGAACTTCGGCTCCATCGACGGCGATCCGCCCGCCGCCTACCGATACACCGAGTGCCGCCTGAACCGTCTGGCCGAGGATCTGCTCGCCGATATCGACAAAGAAACCGTCGATATGCGGCTCAACTTTGACGAAAAGCTCCAGGAGCCCACCGTTCTGCCCTGCCGCATTCCCCATTTGCTTGCGAACGGCTCCACCGGGATCGCGGTCGGGATGGCCACCAACATCCCCCCCCACAATCTCGACGAACTCATCGAGGGCCTCGTACATCTCATCGATACCCCGGACTGCTCCATCCGCGACCTCATGCAGTTCATTAAAGGACCGGACTTCCCCACCGGCGCCAAAATCCGAGGCGTCAATGAGATCATCAAAATGTACGAAACCGGACGCGGCCTCATCCGCATCCGGGGCATCGCCGATATCGAGGAGGATGCCCGCGGCAAAGAAACCATCATCATCACCGAACTCCCCTACACCGTCAACAAAGCCAATCTGGTGATCAAAGTCGCCGAACTGGTGCGTGAAAAGCGTATCGAAGGCATCTCCGACGTGCGGGACGAGTCCGACAAAGACGGCATCCGCGTAGTCATCGAGATCAAGCGCAACGCCATGGCCAGCATTGTGCTGAACAATCTCTACAAGCAGACCTTCCTGCAGACCACCTTCGGCGCAACCATGCTCGCGATCGACCACGGGCAGCCCAAGGTCATGAACCTCAAGGAAATGCTCAAGGCCTTCCTGGATCA
>PXDP01000064.1 GCA_003565035.1 PVC group bacterium
ACATCGAGAATCAGACCGGGGCCGTGGGTTTGACCTGAAAGCGAGGTGGCGGCGCCGCGGACGGTGGTGGGCACCTTGTACTGCGCGGCGCGGGTGAGGATGTCCGCAATTTCGGCTTCATCTTTGGGCCAGACCACCGCCTGCGGCTGAATCTGGTAGTGGCTGGCATCGGTGGCGTGGATGCCGCGCATCAATTCGCCGGTGGAAAGACGGTCGCCCAGCCGGGCGGTGAGTTCGGAAAGCAGCGTCGGATTCATAGGGGCGATTTCCTATATGTTCCATGCCGTTTTGTCGATTTCCGATGATCGGAAAATGAACCCGCGACGTTTCCGATGATCGGAAAATGAAAGCCGACGTTTTCCGATGATCGGAAAAGACATCCGGATGCCTCAGGAAAGATCCACGGATTGCCCTGCCGGACCCCGGATGGGTTTGGGGGAAGAAAAGGAGCCCGCGAATGGCAGAGCCGGCCCGCGAATGTGGGGGGAGAAGAGAGAACCACCGATGACACCGATGAGCACCGATGCTGTGGGGCAAGGGAGGGAAGAAGGAAACACGGATGGACAGGGATCTGTGAGGCAATGGGGGAAAACCACTGAATGCACTGATGAGCACTGATGCTGAGAGGCAGGGGGCTGTGGGGCAGAGGGTTTTTTTACAGAAGGAAAGGAAGGGAAAGAAGATACAGAATGGGGGGAGAGGCAAAGGGGGGGGGAACAGAAGGAAAGGAAGGGAACGAAGGTCTAGGATAACGTTTTCGACCCCTGCCGGGGTGGTTGTGTCGCCTCAAATCTTTGCCGCGCGGTCAGCTGAAATCCATTTTGACATCGCCGTTTTCGAGTTTGAGTTTGGTGGAGAAGGGCTTGCCGGCTTTGCTGGTGAAGCCGTCCAGGGTTTCGGTGCGGCCTTGGGTGAGGAGGTCTTTGACGATGGCCTGGGTGATGTTTTTTTTGGCGATGGTTTTCCAGATTTTGAAGGGGCAGCCCTGTTTCCAGTTGGAGCAGCCGTAGGCTTTCTGACCGGTCACGACATCGCCGCCGCAGAGGGGACAGGTGCCGAGGCTTTTCTGTGCGGTGGCGGCGTGCTGCGTTTTTACGGCTTTGGCGCTGAGGGTGCCGTCTTTGCCGAGGTGGAGGGTGGCGAGGGTGGGTTTTTCATCGAGAATAACCGGTACGGGTCCGAGGGTGTGGCCGATGTCGAGGAGTTCGCGGGCGCGTCCGGCATCGAGGGTGGTGCCGTGGTTTTCTTTCCAGAGAACAAATTTGCAGCCTTCTTTCCAGCGGCTGCAGCCGTAGCCGCGTTTGCCTTCGATGACGGGGGCGCTGCAGAGCGGGCAGGGGCCGAGGCCGCCGTGGGCGGTGTCGTCTTCCTGGGTGACAATGGCTTTGGCGTGCTCGCGGATGCCGTTCATGAAGGCGACGGGATCGCCGCTGCCGGCTTCGATTTCTTTGAGGCGGGCCTCCCAGTCGCCGGTGAGTTCGGCGGAGGTGAGACTGGGGTCGCGAATGAGGGTGAGGAGGTGTCGGCCGGCTTCGGTGCTGACCAGCGCCTTTTTTTGGCGGACGATGAATTTGCGGGAGAGGAGGGTTTCGATGATGGCGGCGCGGGTGGCGGGGGTGCCGAGGCCTCGCTGTTTCATGGCGTCGCGGAGGGCGTCGTCGTCGACCAGACGGCCGGCGGTTTCCATGCGTTTGAGGAGGGTGGCCTCGGTGTAGCGTTTGGGGGGCTGGGTGGATTTGGCGAGAATGCCGGGCTCGTGGGGGCCGGATTCGCCGGGCTCCATGGCGGGCATGTCCTGGTCGGCGTCCTCGTCGTCGGCTTTTTTCTGCTTTTGCTTCTGCATGTGGGGATAGAGCGCCTGCCATCCCCAGTCGGCAACCACGGTGCCTTTGGCCTGGAAGGGTTCCTCGCCGACGAGGGCGTGTACGGTGGTGACGTGTTTGATGCAGGGGGGATAGAGGGCGGCCAGGAGGCGGCGGACCACGGCGGCGTAAACTTTGGCCTCCAGTCCCTGAAGATTCCGGGCGGGTTCGCGGGTGGGGAGAATGGCATGGTGGTCGGTGACTTTGGTGTCGTCGACGATGCGTTTGGTGAGCGGGAGTTTATAGAGATCGAGCGGTTCCACGAAGCCCTGGTATTCCTGCGGCAGGGAGCGGAGGAGGTCGGGAAGTTCGGCGGCGATGTCTTTGCCGATGTGGCGGCTGTCGGTTCGGGGGTAGGTGAGGACTTTGGCTTCGTAGAGGGTCTGGGCGGTGGCCAGGGTCTGTTCGGCGGTGAAGCCGAACCAGGTGTTCATGTCCTGCTGAAGGCTGGAAAGATCGTAGAGCTGGGGGGCGGGGATGCGCTGCTCTTTGGGGACGATTTTTTCAACGGTGAGGGGGAGGGGACGGAGCTGTTCGACGAGGGCGAGGGCCTCGGCCTCGGTGCTGTATTTTTTATCGGGGCGGATAAAGCGGGTGTCGCGATAGGATGTGATCACCCGCCAGTAGGGCTCGGGTTTAAAGGAGTCGATTTCGATGTCGCGTTCGGCGATGAGCGCGAGGACGGGGGTTTGCACGCGTCCGACGCTCCAGAGAATGTTGCGGGAGCCGTACTTGGCGGTGTAGTAGCGGGTGGCGTTGAGGCCGATGATCCAGTCGGCCTCGCTGCGGCAGCGGGCCGCCTGATAGAGGGGGTCGAAGTCGCGGCCGTTGCGGAGTTTGCGGAAGCCCTCTTCAATGGCGTCGCGGGTGAGGGACTGGATCCAGAGGCGGCGGAAGGGTTTGTGCCCGGCTTTGGCCCAGGAGAGGATGTAGCGGAAAATGAGTTCGCCTTCGCGGCCGGCATCGGTGGCGCAGATGATTTCTTCGGCCTGTTTGAAGAGGGCGACGATGGCTTTGAGCTGATCCTGTGCGCCTTTGTCGCCCCGGGGGCGGAGCTGGAAAGCTTCGGGGAGCATGGGGAGATTTTCCACCCGCCAGGCTTTCCATTCGGGGTTGTATTCATGCGGTTCGCGCAGTTCGACGAGATGCCCCAGGGCCCAGGTGACCGCCCATCCGCCGCCCTCGATCCAGCCCTGTTTGCGCTGGTTGGCACCGAGCACAGCGGCGAGATCGCGGGCGACAGAAGGTTTTTCGGCTAGAACAACACGCATTGCTCCCTGATACGGGATTGAGCTTGGGTGTCAATGTCCGCGTTTCTTTGGGTTGTAGTCTTCTGCAAAATCAGGTAGCCTTTCAGGATGCACTATCTTGAGGAACATCAGATTTTTCTGTTTCTGGTTCAGGTCGGGCTGTTGCTGGGGCTGGCCCGGGCCTTTGGCGAGCTGTTCCGCAAATGGGGGCAGCCGGCGATGACGGCGGAAATTCTGGTGGGGGTGTTTCTGGGGCCGACCCTGCTGGGGCGGGTGGCTCCGGGGGGGTTTGAGGCGCTGTTTCCGCCGGACGCGATTCAGCAGGCGATGCTGGAGACGGTGGCCTGGCTGGGGGTGCTGTTTCTTTTGCTGGAGACCGGACTGGAAATCGATTTTTCGATTGCCTGGCGGCAGCGGGGCAGTGCGATGACTATCGCGCTGGCGGATATTTTTATTCCGATGTTTGTGGCCTTTGCGGCCGTGGTTTTTCTGCCCGCACATTATCTTGCGGATCCGGACAAGCGAATTATTTTTTCGCTGTTCATGGCCACGGTGATGACCATCAGCGCGATGCCGGTCTCGGCGAGAATTTTCAAGGATCTGCATCTGTTGAAAACCGATATGGGCTTTTTGACAATGTCCGCGCTGGCGGTGAATGATATTATCGGCTGGGTCTTGTTTTCGATTATTCTCGGGATTTTCCTGCAGACTTCGGTGGATCCGATGCAGATTTTTCTGATTTTCTTTTACACGGTCGCGTTTTCGACGCTGGCCTTGACCTTTGGTCGACGGGGCTCCATTCGCTTGTTTGACTGGGTGAAGGCCAAAAAGCTTCCCGAGCCGGGCACGTCACTGACGCTGACCTGTCTGCTGGGGCTTCTGTTCGGCTCATTTACGCAATGGCTGGGACTGCACGCTTTGTTCGGGTTTTTCATTGCCGGTGTGGTGGCCGGGGAGGCCAAAAGCCTGTCCGAAGAAACCCGGGGGGTGATTTCTCAGATGGTGCATTCGATTTTTATCCCGCTGTTTTTTGCCAACATTGGGCTGAAGATTGATGTGGTGGCAAATTTTGACTGGTTTATTGTGGGGCTGGTGAGTTTGATCGGGGTGGGCGGGCGTTTCCTGGGGGCCTGGATTGGCGTTTGGCTGGTGAAGATTCCGCGGGTGGACTGGTCGCTGATATCGATTGCGCATATTCCCGGGGGGATGATGGAGATTGTGGTGGCGCTGCTGGCGCTGGAAAACGGGCTGATCACCGAGCCGGTGTTTGTGGGGATCGTCTTCAGCGCGGTGTTCTCCTGTGTGCTCATGGGCCCCTGGGCGGCGCGGGCTCTGCACCGGCTCCCGCCCCTTCCGGTCAAAGACTTCCTGCGCAGGGATTCGGTGTTTTTTCTGGAGGGAGTGAAAAGCGTGGAGGAGGTTGTGCGTCCATTTGTTGAGGTGATTGCGCGGGTGGAGGAGCCCTTTACCGCCGAGGATCTCCTGCGGAGCGTGATGCAACGCGAGGAGTCCTTCGGCACCGGGATGGGGGAGGGTCTGGCGATTCCGCATGTGCGGCTGGACGGTTTGCGTGCGCCGGTTCTGGGTTTTGCGCGGCTGAAAGAGGGCGTGGCCTGGGATGCGCCGGATGGCAAAGCGGTGCGGGATGTCTTTTTCCTGGCGAGTCCCGGGGGGGCGGACGATGTGCACGTCCAGATTCTTGCGGCCATCGGACGGGCCATGCAGCAGGAAGGGCTGGAGGAGGCTCTGGAGGCCTGCCGGGACGGGGATGCTCTGTTCAAACGCATTTCAAGGGCACTGGACATGCCGAAAAAAAACGTTAAGGTCCGTGTCTGATTTATGAAAATTCTTCTGATTTCCCCTCGGCTCCCACACGCGCATGCTTACAGCGGCATGCAGATGGTTTATCAGCGCATGGCGCGGCTGATTGCCCGGGGGCATCAGGTGAGTCTGGCCTGTTTTATTGACGAGCAGAACGACCGGCCGTTTCTGGACACCCTGCATTCCGGTCTGCACCGGGTGGAAATTCTGCGGACCCCCTTTGTGAACGGGTGTTTGCCGGCGGTGTTTACCGACGGACGTTACAGTTCCGCGAGTTCTTTTTTCCGGTATCAGAGTGAAGCGATGCGCAAGATTGTGGGCCGGATGGTGCTGGAGGAGGGGGTGGATGTGGCGATTGCCGAATTTACGGCGATGGGACAGTTTTTTCATCACAATCCCCATCTCCCGGCGGTACGCCGGATTATTTCCTGTCATGATTCCCCGACCCTGGGCAGCCGCAAGCTGATTGATATGCTTGAACCCAGCCTGATCTGGGGAAAACAATGGCTGGAATACCGGCATATGCGCATGATGGAATTCAGGCTGTATCACGGTGTGGACCGGGTGCTGACGCTGACCAATGAGGAGCGTCTGGCCTTGTTGGAGGAGGATCCGACGGTGCGGATCACGGCGGTGAGCCCGGGGCTGCGTTCGGAGATGTTTGTGCCGATGCCTGAAATTGAAAAAGAGCACGCGATCATTATTACCGGGCGGTTCAGCAGTGATCAGAGCCATTTGGGGGCGACGTGGTTTTTGCGGAATGTCTGGCCGGTGGTGCGGCGGCGGGATCCGCAGGTGAAGCTGTATTTGGTTGGCCGGGATCCCAGCTCGACGATGAATCATTTGGCCCACCGCGATGACCGGGTGGTGGTGACGGGGACGGTGGAGGATTTGCGGCCTTATCTTGCCAAAAGCAAATTGTATGTGTGTCCGGTTCTCTCGGGGTCCGGGGTTCGCGGAAAGATTCTGGAGGCGATGGCGATGGAGTTGCCGGTGGTCAGCACGCTGGTGGGATCAGAGGGGATTGCTTTTGAGCAGGGACAAAACGGTTTTCTGGCGGATTCCCCGCGGATGATGTCGGATATGATCTGTCATTTGCTGCATGATGAGCCTCTGCGAACCAAACTGGGCCAGAACGCCAGGAAAACCATTGAGTCAAATTTCACCTGGGACCACAGCCTGGATCTTCTGGAGTCCGTTTTGCGGGATGTCACCGCAAAACGGAGTTACCATATTGTCGCCTGACGCAAGCGGGGCTCACGGCGTTTTGCTGCCGCGGACGGAACCGAAGAGTGATTTTGCGAATTTGTTTTTGCCGTCGCCCCGGGCCCCGGTGGTCGCCGGCTTATTGGTTTGAGGTTTCAGTTTAAGTTTTTTGCTTTCCTCGGCCGATGTGGAGGATTCACTCGGCAAACTGCTTGAGCCCGGATCTTTCCCGAAGGCTCTGGAGGCGGAGGGGGAATTTCGGCTGGATGCCGGGGAGGAGCCGGAGCGTGAACTGCTTCCGGGCTGTCCGGTCATTTGTTTCAGCCGGGCATTTTCTTTGGTGAGGGCTTCGATTTTATCCTGCATGGATTTGGTCTTGCCCATGATGTTTGCCGCATCCATCATGACACTCTTGGCCTGTGACAGCTCCTGAGCGAGTGCTTTCTTTTTGGCCTCCAGTTCTTCCACTTCGGTGACCAGTTCGCCGTCCGCGCTCTGGCCGGCCTGTGCCTGATGCAATTGTTCCAGTTTTGCGTTCAGGCTCTGATTGTTGCGGAGCAGTTCTTCGCGTTCCACTTCCAGCCCTTCCAGACGGGCTTTGAGGGACGTTGCGGTATCCATACCTTTTTCCGCTTCGGTCAGCTGATTCCGCAGGTCTTTGATCTCTTCCTGCGTTTGTTTGATCTGAAGTTCGAACTGCTGCGCCTCCATTTTCGCGCGCTCGGTCTCCATGGATTTGCGCTCGAGTTCACTTTCACGGGCGGCCAGAGAATCTTTGAGGGATTTTAGTGCGGCTTCCTGATCTTTGTTTTGATGGCTCAAGGCTTTTTCGGCTGCATTCGCCTGTTTGCGGGCTTCGGTGAGTTCAGGCTCAAGCACAGCCAGCTTACTTTCCAGTTCCTGGATTCGGGTCTGAAGGGCTTCCGCCGCTTTTTTGTCATCCGGATTCACGGCCAGTTCCGCGACCTGATCCCGAAGTCTTTTGTTTTCCTGCCGCATTTCCAGCATGGAATTTGTGGCTTTCTGCAGTTGCTCCGCCGTGCTGCCCAGTTGCTGGAAGCTGTCTTCGGCCTCTTGCTCCGCTTTCTGGGTTTTTGCCCGTTCTTCGCCAAGTTGGGATTGGAGTTTTTCCAGCTCACCTTCGAGTTGGCCCCGTTGCTCTTCCAGCGAAGTGAGATTGGCATCCAGCCGCTTGTGCTCGGCCTCCAAATCCTTTTTCTCCTGCTGAATGATGTTCAGAACTGAACGGATTTCATCCCGTTCGGATGTGACGCTGTTTAGGTCGGCCTCGAGCTTGGCTCGGGCTTCGGTGAGTTCAGCGGATTGCGACTCGGCGTGAGCTTCAATCTCGCTGAGTTTGGCCTGGAGTTCGTCGCGTTCGGATTTGACGCTGTTGAGGTCGGATTCGAGCTTGGCTCGGGCTTCGGAGAGTTCGGCGGACTGCGATTCGGCGTGAGCTTCAAGCTCGCTGAGTTTGGCTTGGAGTTCGTCGCGTTCGGATTTGACACTGCTGAGGTCGGATTCGAGCTTGGCGCGAGCTTCGGTAAGTTCAGCGGACTGCGATTCAGCGTGAGATTGAAGCTCGGTCAGTTTCGCATGAAGTTCCTCGCGTTCGGATTTAACGCTGTTGAGGTCGGCCTCGAGTTTGGCGCGTGTTTCGGTGAGTTCAGCGGACTGCGATTCGGCATGAGATTCGATCTCGGCCAGTTTGGCCTGGAGTTCGTCGCGTTCGGATTTGACACTGTTGAGGTCGGATTCGAGCTTGGCGCGTGCTTCGGTAAGTTCGGCGGACTGCGATTCAGCGTGAGATTCAAGCTCGGTCAGTTTCGCATGAAGTTCCTCGCGTTCGGATTTGACGCTGTTGAGGTCGGCTTCGAGTTTGGCGCGTGCTTCGGTAAGTTCGGCGGACT
>PXDP01000116.1 GCA_003565035.1 PVC group bacterium
CTGGTGCTCGGGGTGCCTCTGGCCCTGTTTGACTATCAATTGGTGCTGGAAAACGTGTTTGTCGGTCTGGATAATTTCGCGACCGTTCTCTACGATGTCCGCTTCTGGTCCTCGCTTGGCAACACCTTTTACTATGTGCTGCTGGTGGTGGGGCTGGGCTTCTGGCCGCCGATTCTCCTCGCCATTCTCCTCGATGAGGTGCCCACCCAGGGTCTGAAGTATTTCTTCCGAACCATCTTCTATCTCCCCACCGTCGTTAGCGGCATCATCATGGTCTTCCTCTGGCGCCAGTTCTACGAGCCCTCCGAAAGCGGCTTCCTGAACCAAATCCTCATGCTTCTGAACAATCTGGGGCCCACGGGCGGCATGATGCTCAAGCTCTTCCTGCTGTCCTGCTGGCTGATCCTGATCGGCTTCATCTTCCTCTCCGCCGTCAAACTCGAGGACCTCTCCCTGCCGGTTCGCGGCGCGGTGATGCTCTTCGCCCTGGCGCTGCTGGGTGTCACGCTGGCACCCATCTGGCGGGCCTTCCAGGGGCCCGGCGAGCTGGTGATTGCCGCGCGGGGTCTCGATCCGGCCGCCGTCCAGGGCTGGCCCGGGGTCCGCGCCTTCTTCGCGGATCTCTTCGGCCCCTTCCGGATCGAGCCCTTCGGATGGATCGAGGATCCGGGCATGGCCATGATCTGCGTGGTCATCCCCATGGTCTGGGCCTCCGCCGGCCCCGGCTGCATTATCTATCTCGCCGCTCTGAAAACCGTCCCCGAGGATCTGGTCGAAGCCGCGGTGATCGACGGTGCCGGCCTCATCCAGCGGGTCAGCTACATCACCCTCCCCCGCATCAAATTCCTGATTCTCATTCAGTTGATGGGCGCGGCCATCGGCGCCTTCAAGGGCGGAACCGACTTCATCATGGTGATGACCGGCGGCGGCCCCAGCGGCGCCACCCGGACCCTGGGCCTGGATATTTTCCAGCGCGCCTGGATGGAGCTGAAGTTCAGCGAGGGCGCGGCCATGGGCTGGGTTCTCGGCGCGATTGTCATCGTCATGACCTGCCAGCAGCTTCTGCGCATGTCCCGCGCCACCTTCACTTCCGCCGCAACCGCCGATCCCGGCAAAAAGGACTGATTCCTTCACCCTCTTCCATAGGAAACGTTTATGCCTATTCTGACAAATGTTGAAAAAAAGAGCTTCAAGGGACGCTTTTTCCTGACAATGGTGACCCTGCTGCTGACCCTGGGTGGAATTACCATGGTCTATCCCTTCCTGCTGATGTTCTCCGGCGCCATGCGAAGCGATATGGATTCCGCCGACATGCAGGTCCGTCCCGCCTTCCTCCGCGATGACGTTCAGCTTGTGCGCAAGTTCCTCGAAACCAAGTACAACTACAACTCCCAGTCGATGAACATTTTCCGGCAGGGCGTGGATTTCAATTTCCGCGACGCCCATGTGGACCTGGCGTATTCCGCCGCCGCCGCCGCGGATCTGGAGACCTTCATGAATCAGCCCGGCCTCCCGGATCACTGGCAGGCCCTCGGAGGAACCGCCCTGGTCCAGAGCATCGCCTGTCTGAACCATGAATTGCTGATCGCCGAACTGCGTTCGCGCTTCGATGACAATCTGGACGCATTCATTGCCGAACAGGGCGTGCCCGTCCCCTCCTGGTGGACGGTACATGTTCCCATGGGCAATCCGGCATCGGTCCGCCCCGCCCTGCCCGGCGGTCCCCTTCTGGAAAGCTACCTGTCCCTGATGCGCACCCTTCCCGCCGCCGAACGCTCCCTGGTCAACCTCTCCGGCTGGTTTTTGCACAACACCGTGCTCCCCGCCTTCGGTCTGATGAATCTGGACGGCCTCAACGAGGCCTGGGATCTCTCCCTCGACTCCATTCAGGACCTGCGGCTTCCTTCGCGTGTTCCCAAACCTCCCGCCTTCCGGGCCGCCTGGCTTGAGTTTGTGAACGAGTCCCTGCATGTTTCCTATATCCGCTCCGACGCCACGGACGGGGATTACCGCGAGTTTCTCCGCAACCGATTTTCGGGAATAGCCGAACTCCGCCGCTACTGGCGGGATCTGGAGGCGGACTCCTTCGAGGCGATCCGTCTTCCGGCGGATACGGAGTGGATCGAAGCCTCCCAGGCGGGGCTGTACCGTGAATTCCTCCAGGCCCTCCCCCCGGAATCCCTGCGGCTGGTCGGTCCCGAATTCGCCTGGCGCAATTTTCTGCGGGAAACCTACGGAACCCCCGAAGCGGCCGCCGCCGCCCACGGAATCACCGCCCGGGATTGGGACGCGTTTGCCCCGCCCATCGCTGATTTGGAGACCGCTTACGTTCTCGGCCAAACCCGGACCCTGCGCTGGCGCTACGCCACCCGCAATTTCCGCATCGTAACCCGTCAGATGTTTGTGCAGGGCCGTCCCTTTGTCAACACCATCATTTACGTCAGCATGGCCCTGATTTTGTCGCTCACCCTCCAGCCGCTCGGCGCGTACGCCCTGTCGCGCTTCGCCCCGCCGGGAACCTGGAAGATGATCTTCATCCTCGTCGCCACCATGGCCTTCCCCCCCATGGTCGGCCTCATCCCCAAATTCCTGGTCATTCAGGGGCTCGGACTGCTCAACACCTACATCGCCCTGATTTTACCGCTGATGGTCAACGGAATGCTTATTTTCCTTCTCAAGGGATTCTTTGACTCCATTCCCAAGGACCTCTACGAGGCGGCGATGATCGACGGCGCCAGCGAGTGGCGGATTTTCTGGCAGATCACCATGTCCATGAGCAAACCGATTCTGGCGGTGGTGGCCCTCAACACCTTCTCTTCCGCCTGGATGGCGTTTATGTATCCTCTTATCGTCTGTCCGGCGGAGGAGATGCACGTGCTGGCCGTCTGGCTGCAGCAGTTCCAGCTCAACGCCCCCGGAACCGCGGTCTTCGCCTCCATCATCCTCGCCAGTATTCCCTCCCTGGTCATCTTCATGTTCGCCCAGCGCACCATCATGCGCGGTATCGCGGTTCCCTCGGAGAAATAAAGGGACATTTCCGGAAAGGCCGGGTTCTGTCCGGCACACACGGCAGAGAGGCTGGAACATGATATGAGCGATTCAGCCCATCTGCTGGAGGACCTGCATATCCGGGATCCTTACGACGGATTCATTTTCAAAGCGGAAACCGTGCGGAATCCGCCGATCTTAAAGCCGCACCGCCATCTGGAGCTGGAACTGAACTTGGTCGTGGGCGGTTAAATCCGCTATGTGGTGGACAACAGGCGGTATCACTTCTCCGCGGGCAGCCTGATCTGGATTTTCCCGGGTCAGGTGCACCAGTTGGTGGACCGGTCCCCGGAGGCGGCGTATTATGTAACCGTGTTCCGTCCCGACCGGATACGGGATTTGCACGCGTCTGGACAATACCGGGGCATGCTGGAGGCGTTTTCGCCGACGGAAGGCCTCCTGTCGCTGCGTCCCTCTTCAGGACAGTTTCAGATGCTCCGGCAGACCATGGCGGAGCTTTGCGCCTGGGGGAATGGACCCGGATCTGCTCAACCGGGAGGCGACTTTGGCTTGACGCCGGGCTTTCGGTTTGAACACAGTGATCCGGCGGGTTTGAATGCGGGTCTGCGGCACCTCGGCCTTTGTGCCTGGCGGATCACAGAGGAAAACAAACAGGAGGAGCCTGTTCCGCCCCTGCATCCGGCGGTGCTCATGGCTCTGGAACACATCCGGACCTCCGATCCCCCGCGCCGCCTTCCCGAACTCGCGCGATGCTGCGGCATCACCGCCCCCACTCTCAGCCGCCTGTTCCGTAATGAAATGGGAATTTCCCTCAACCGGTATCGGAATTCGGTGATGCTGACGCGGTTCATGGAACACATGTCGCGGGGCAGACCCACGATGCTGGAGTCCGTCTATGCTGCCGGTTTCGGCAGCTACGCGCAATTCCACCGCGTGTTCCGGGAGGCCTACGGGAAAGGGCCGCGCGAGACACTGAATGCCGATCTGAAGAACAACACCTGAACAGAATAAAATATGAGATGTTTATATGCGGATCCGAGAAGATTTCCCCGTCCGCATCGGCTAGTATACGCGAAACCAATCCAAAAAGGAGTTTGCTATGGCCGATATCATGGAACACGAATCCAACGCGGTGCTGCCGCCGCCGAAACATCTGGACTACAGTCTGGTGGGCGAACATTCCCGCCGGGCGATCGAACTGGGGCTGGCGGAGGCGGACTGGTATCAGTGTCCCGTCCCCCGCGCCACCCTGCGGAATCTGCTGGAGCGGCGGAACGGACCCGCCCTCCGCGACAGCCTGATCTGGTTCGGACTGATCTTCGGCCTCGCGGCCGCAACTGTTCTGCTCTGGGGATCGCCCTGGGCCGCACTGCCCTATCTCGGCTACGCGGCGCTCTATGCCTCCACCTCCGACTCGCGCTGGCACGAGTCCAGTCACGGCACCGCCTTTAAAACCGACTGGATGAACAACACCCTCTACGAAATCGCCTCCTTCATGGTCATGCGCGAATCCACAGTCTGGCGCTGGAGCCACACCCGCCACCACAGTGACACCATCATTGTCGGCCGTGATCCGGAAATCGCGGTGCCGCGTCCCCCGGATCTGAAAACCCTGGCGATGAAATTTTTCGGGCTGACCGGCTAGCGGAAATATTTCAAACACATTGTGGTCCACAGTTTGGGGCGCATGACCCCGGAAGAGAAAACCTACATTCCGGAAAGCGAATTCGGGAAGGTGTTTTTCCGGGCCCGTATTTATCTGGGCATCTATCTGGCGGTGATCGCGGCGGGGGTTCTGCTCCAGTCCTGGCTGCCACCGCTGCTGATCCTCATGCCCCATCTGTTCGGGAGCTGGCTGATGCCGGTGTACGGACTCACGCAACATGCGGGCCTCGCGGAAAACGTGCTCGATCACCGCCTGAACTGCCGCACGGTGTACATGTGCCGACTGAACCGCTTTCTCTACTGGAACATGAATTACCACGTCGAGCATCACATGTTCCCGCTGGTTCCCTATCACCGGCTGCCGGAACTGCACGAGGCCATCAAAGATGACTGTCCCGACCCCTATCCGAGCCTCTGGAACGCCTGGAAGGAGATCCTTCCGGCGGTGATCCGCCAGGTGAAGGATCCCGCCTGGCATGTGAAGCGCAAACTGCCGCCGCCCAAAGCGCGCATCGAGGAGGGAACCTTTGCTTCCGACGCCCAGCCCGATCCCGAAGGCTGGCTGGAAATCTGCGCCGCCGCCGACCTCGCAAACGGGGATATCCTCCGCTTTGACCACGGCAAAAAAAACTTCGCCCTCTACCGCGATGCGAATGGGAAACTCTTCGCCACCGACGGCATGTGCACCCACGGCAACACCCATCTGGCCGACGGACTGATTGTCGGGGACATGATCGAGTGTCCCAAGCACAACGGCCGATTCAAACTCGAGGACGGCTCCCCCGCCCGCGCGCCCATTTGCCGCGGCCTGGCCACCTATCCCATCGAGGAGCGGGCCGGGCGCGTGTGGCTGAATCTGCTGAAGCCCGGCGGTGCCGGCGCCCGCGCGGAGCAGGTCCTCCGTTTGAAGGTCGCGGCCACGCGGAATGTCTCCACTTTTATCCGCGAACTCACCCTGGAGGCGGACGAAGGCGAAACCCTGCCCGACTTCACCCCCGGCGACTACATGCAGCTCGACATCCCCGACTACGTGCTGCTGCGGTTCAAGGATTTTGATATTCCCGAACCCTACCGCGCCGTCTGGGAACGGCAGCACGTTTTTAATCTGGAGGTCAGCAACCCCAACCCCAAACGGAACAATTACTCCCTGGCCGGCCGCGTGCACGGCGACGGAAAACTCGTGTTCAACGTGCGGCTCGCCACGCCCCCGCCCGGTCAGGACTGTCCGCCGGGGGTGGGATCCGCCTATGTCTTCAGCCTCCGCCCCGGCGACAAGGTCACCGCCATCGGACCCTTCGGCGATTTCCACATCCGCCCCTCGCAAAAAGAAATGGTCTACATCGGCGGCGGCGCGGGCATGGGCCCCCTCCGCGCCCACATTGAACATCTCTTCGAGGACGAACACACCGCCCGGCAGGTCAGCTTCTGGTACGGCGCCCGCTCCCGCCAGGAGATCTACTATCAGGAATACTTCGAGTCCCTGGCGGCAACGAACGGGAACTTCCGTTTCGAACTCGCCCTCTCCGAGCCGCTGCCGGAGGACGAATGGACCGGACACGCGGGCTTCATTCATCACATTGTCGAAGAGCAGTTCCTGAAGGATCACCCCCACCCCGCCGCCCTCGAATTCTATCTCTGCGGCCCGCCCATGATGATCAAAGCCTGCACCAAAATGCTCATGGAATACGGTGTCACCGCCGAGCAGATTGCCTATGATGAGTTTTAAATAAAATATGAGAGGTTTATATACGGATTCGAGAAGATTTCCCCGCCCACATCGGCTAGTATACACAGAACAACCCCATAAGGGGTTTCCTGCGGCCAAATCAAACCGAGTCTACACCATGCCCCTCAAAGATCCCACCCCCCGCGAACGACTGCTGACCACCCTGAGCGGCGAGCGCCCCGACCGCCCCCCCGTATCGCCCTTTGTTCAGGACGAATATCTCGCCTGGTACTATCCCGACAAGGCCGCCGTGGACCGGGTGACCGATGCAAAGGCCCTGGCCGACGAGCTGGATTTCGACCTCATCGCTAAACCCAAACTCTATGAAAAGCCTTATTATCTCCGGCATTCCCTGCCCGGCTGGGCGTTGAGCCGGACGCAGCACCGCGAAGGCGGCAATCTGGTCGATGTGCTGGAAATCACCACCCCCGGCGGGGTGCTGCGGGAGGAGGCGGTGGGTCCGGACGCCGGCAGCGCCTCCGCCGGCATTCACAAAGCCGTGCGCAAACATTTGCTGGATTCCGAGGAGGCCCGCGAACGGTTCCGGCGGTATCTGCCGGAACCCACCCCGGAGATTTTCGACGCGATACGCGCCCAGGCCCGCGAATGGCGAGCCGTGATGGGCGAGCGGGGCGTGCTCGCCCCCTGGGGACCCGGCGGCGTGTTCAATCTCGCCTGCGAACTCTGCGGCATCGAGGATCTCGTCATGGCTCCTTACGATGACGAAGATGAATACGAAGAATTTATGGGCTGGCTGACCGACTCCATCCTGCCCGAAGCCCGGGTCCTCGCCGCCAGCGGCGTGGAGTGCGTGGGCATCCAGGGCAACATGGCCAACGCCGCCGTCATGTCGCCCGATTTTTTCCACGAGCATGTCCAGCCCCACGAGCAGCGCTACATCGATGCCCTCCATGGCGAAGGCGCCTATACGGTCTATCACAACTGCGGCCATGCCCGCCGGTTTTACCCGCTCTACCGCGAAATGGGCATGACCGTCTGGGAAACGGTTTCCCCTCCCCCTCAGGGCGACAACGATCTTGCCGAGGCCAAGGCGGCCGTCGGCGACCGCCTCTGTCTGCTTGGCAATCTCGATCAAATCGATTTCCTGAAAACCGCCAGCCCCGCCGATGTCGCCCGCGCCACGCGCCGCCTCCTCGAAATCGGTAGTCCCGGCGGCCGTTACATTTTCTCCACCTCCGATTTTCTGGAGAAAAACACCCCGCTGGAAAATGTGCGAGCCATGATCGATACCGCCCGGCAGGGCCTCTGAACTCGAACCCTCCCCCGCTCTGAAAAGCCTTCCTTCTGAAACACGCCGCCTAAAGCAGCCGCCCTTCTTTCGCGGCCGCGGCGGCGGTGGCGCCGGCCGCTTCGCCCATCGCCACCGCGTTGCCGGTGACCCGGTAGCTGGCGTGCGCGAAAAAATCGCCGCTGATGCAGCGTCCGGCCATCATCAGATTCGACCGGTCTTTCGCAATCAGTGCCCGCAGGGGAATCTGATAAGGCTTCGCCCGGACGCCATCCACGCCGTAGGCCTTGCCCTTTGCTGAATTATTTCATGAGATGCATTCTCAAAGGGAATTGATTTCCGTTTCACGTCCCGGCTTCACCCGCGCGGTGCTTATCCGGAATCCCTTTC
>PXDP01000225.1 GCA_003565035.1 PVC group bacterium
GGTGAGATAGCGCCGGGGAATCGGCGCGAGCGCAGCGAGCCTTCGGAGTGCGTGTACCTTCAGGTACCGCCATGTGTCAGCGCCGGAGTGAAAGTGGCTTAAAACTGCCTGTATGAGGTATTTTAACAGGTAATTTAGGTATTTTAACAGGTAATTTAAAGAAGAAAGAAGAAGGGAATGCACGTTGATATCCACGCCACCCCGGCAAGCGGGGTGGCGGGCTCGTCACTGGAAAGATGTTGAGATCTTGCTTCTTGATGCATTGAATTTGCGATATTTTGCGGGTGTAATACCGGTCAAATTGAGTTCTGGTGTGCAAGCACAGGGGCGGCGGGAGAGACTTTTGACGGCTTGCGGACGAAGAGTCGCCGCTCCCCTCCGGCAAGCGGAGGGGCGGCAATCTCTCTGTGGCGTAGGGGGCGGAGAGGCATGGGGACGATTACGATTACGAGTAGGATTACGAATACGATGAGAGTGACATCTGGAGGAACATCCAATATCCAAACATACAATGTCCAATTTTGAAGGGTGAAGGGTGAAGGGTGAAGGGGGGAGCGTCAGCGTCAATCAGGCAGACTGGGAACGAAAAAACGCCCGGCGGAAGCCGGGCGTTTTGGGGGCGAAGCCGGGTAGGGCTTAGATTTTGTCGAGGAAGAGGGCGGAGGCGCCGTAGACGGCGTTTTTGCCCAGGGTGTCCTCGATGCGGAGCAGCTGGTTGTACTTCGCAATGCGGTCGGAACGGCTCATGGAACCGGTTTTGATCTGACCGGCGTTGGTGGCCACCGCGATGTCGGCGATGGTGGTGTCTTCGGTCTCGCCGGAACGGTGGGAGATCACGGAGGTGTAGCCGTTGCGCTTGGCCATCTCAATGGCATCCAGGGTTTCGGTCAGGGTGCCGATCTGGTTGACTTTGATGAGGATGGAGTTGGCGGTGCCGGTTTCGATGCCGCGTTTGAGGTACTTGAGGTTGGTGACAAACAGGTCGTCGCCCACGAGCTGAACCTTGTCACCGAGGCGGTCGGTCAGTTTTTTCCAGCTGTCCCAGTCGCCCTCGTCGCAGCCGTCTTCGATGGAGATGATGGGATACTTGGCGACCAGGTCGGCCCAGAAGTCGACCATTTCGTCGCCGGAGCGCTCGGAGTTGTCGGACTTGTGGAAGACGTATTTTTTGGTTTCCTTGTTGTAGAACTCGGAGGCGGCGGCGTCCATGGCGATAAAGATGTCTTTACCGGCCTCGTAGCCCGCTTTGTCGATGGCTTCCATGATCACGTCGAGGGCATGGGTGTTGCTGTTGAGGTTCGGCGCAAAGCCGCCCTCGTCGCCGACGGCGGTGGAGAGGCCGAGTTTTTTCAGCACGCCTTTAAGGGTGTGGAACACTTCTGCGCCCATGCGGAGGGCTTCGCTGAAGGATTCGGCGCCTTTGGGCATGATCATGAATTCCTGAATGTCCACGGGGGCGTCGGAGTGGGCACCGCCGTTGAGGATGTTCATCATCGGCACGGGGAGAACTTTGGCGTTCACGCCGCCGAGGTATTTGTAAAGGCTGAGTTCCAGTTCGTCGGCGGCGGCGTAGGCGGTGGCCATGGAGACACCGAGCATGGCGTTGGCGCCGAGGTTGGCTTTGGTTTCGGTACCGTCGAGGTCGAGAAGGATGCGGTCCACGGCGACCTGGTCGAGGGCGTCCACGCCGAGAAGCGCGTCGTTAATGGGACCGTTTACGTTGTCGACGGCTTTGCCGACGCCTTTGCCGAGCCAGCGGCTTTTGTCGCCGTCGCGCAGTTCCAGGGCTTCATTTTCGCCGGTGGAGGCACCGGAAGGGACGGCGGCGCGGCCGACGGCACCGGTATCCAGGGTGACTTCGACTTCAACCGTGGGATTTCCGCGGGAATCAACGATCTGACGACCGTATACATCAATAATTTCGGGCATACTGTTTCTCCAAGAGAGGATTTAGGGTTAACGAACGCGCTCTTTCTAGAGAAGCGGAGGGGGTCTTGCAAGACATCCCGTGAAGAAAATCAGGCTTTTCTTGCTTATTTGATGGGTGTGGCTATGGATGTACCATGAAAGAAAAGGCGGAGCAATTGGGTGTATTCGGCGGTACCTTCAATCCGGTGCATCACGGGCATTTGATTCTGGCGCGTGAGGCGATGGAAAGGCTGAAGCTGGACCGTCTCCTGCTCATTCCGAATTACCGCTCGCCGCTTCGGGAGGGGGAGGTGCTCGCCCCGGCGGCGGACCGGCTGGCCATGCTACGGCTGGCTGTCGGGGACGAGCCCGGACTGTCGGTGAGTGAGCTGGAAGTGCGTCGGGCTGGACCCTCATACACGGTGGAGACGCTGGAGGCACTGAAATCGATGTATCCTGAAGCGGAGCTGACGTTTCTGTGCGGGGCGGACAGTCTGAATACACTGGACCGCTGGGTCCGGATCGAGCGCATTCTGGAGCTTGCTCGCATCTGTGTGCTGTCGAGGCCGGGCACCGAAGCCGATGCTGCCCATGCGGCACTGATTCGGCGTGCTCCGGGCGTGGGCAACGCGGTTCAGGTGCTTTCCATGACCCGGATGATCGATCTTTCCGCCACCGAAATTCGCGAACGGGCGGCCGCCGGGCAATCCATCCGCTGGCTGGTGCCCGAGTCTGTCAGGGACTACATGCATGCCCAAAAGCTTTTTGTCTAATCCTGAAAATGCAAAACCCCTTGTAAAACAAGGGGTTTTGTGTTCCTAAAATGGAGCGAGCGAAGAGATTCGAACTCTCGACATTAACCTTGGCAAGGTTACGCTCTACCAGCTGAGCTACGCTCGCAATTGCGAGCTCCATTGATACGCATTTTTTGAGGATGTGCAATAAGAAATTTTAAAAAAATATCACCTGAATCCGTGAGATCTTTGCTTTGAATCCGCGCAATCTCATAGGCTGCAAGGAATTGCCGGGAACACTCAACAGACCGCAAGGGTATGCCTCGGTTCCCGGCAATCCCTTTCGCTCCATGATCTTACACGCCTTCTTTGCAAATATCTCACGGATTCAGGTGTCAGTAAGATTCGGAGCAAAGTTCCCTAAGCAGGGTAAGGAGTTTGGCACTGTGTTTTTGGCCGGGGGCACTGGTGCGGTCGAGATACCCGTAGGTGAATTTGGTGCCTAGGGCGGGGAAGGCGATACGGGTGCAGGTCCCGAGGGGGCCCATTCCCATGATGCAGAGGGGGCGGGTGGGGGCATGGGCGGCCACGAGGCGGAGGAGGGTGTGGAGGTCCGTTTCGGTGTCGGTGCGGACCGCGAGCTTGGGCAGGGCATGGGGGCAGGTCAGCATGTCTTCCAGGATACGGTTTAATCTCTCGAAGGAGCCGGTGGCCTGAAAATCGTGATGGGACAGAATAATCGGTTTCCCCAGAGCGGCGGCCTGTTCGCAGAGTGCGGGGCGCAGGGTGCTGTTGACTTCGATATCCACGGTGGAGGCCGCGTCGAACACCGCCTGGAGTATGGGTAAACGGTCGCTCTCCGAATGGGTCCAGTGGCCGCCGTCTTCAGGAAGGCGGAGCGTGCCGATGACGGGAATCCCCAGAGAGACGGTATGGGTTATAGCCTTGAGCGTCGCGGGCAGGTTGGAAAGCTCAAAGCTGTCCAGTCGTGCCTCGACGGCATTGCACTGATGGAGGATTTCCGCAGTGAGACCGTTGAAAAACGTGGCGGAGAGCACCGTGCCGATCACACAGGGGCGCTCCAGTGAATGCGGGCCGAGATGAAATGTGTTCATAGAAATAAAATTCGGGGATGAAAAAACTTTATTCGTATGGGGATGTATGGTCAAAGCAAGATGATTTTGAGAACCCGTTCATGAGTAAATACCGATGAGCTTTTTAATTTGGATGAAAAGACTGGCCCTTCCGGCATTCCTGTGTCTTTTGGACTTGCGCGCGTTTGAGCCGGTGCGGACCTGGACGGATGTTCAGGGCCGGATGATTTCGGCGACGATGCTGGAACCCGGGGCAGAGCATGTGCGGGTTCGCATGACCAACGGTGCGGAGCACACGATTCCGCTTGAACGGTTGGTCACCGCAGATCAGCAGTACGTCCGGCGGCGTCTGTTGGCGATGATGGAATCCGGGGAATTGACCGGTGTGCGCATTCCGCCGTCCCAGCGGAAATGGCCGCAAAGCGTCGGCGTTTCACCCACCTCAGTGGACGTGACTGTGGTGGAGGAAAACGCGGCTGAGCGTCGGTATGTCTACCGTACAGAGGACTTTGAGTTTATCTCCGACGAGCGGCTGGCCCGTTCGGTGATGACGGAAGTGGCCCGCACCTTTGAGGCCACCCGGACGCTGCTGTTGGCATTGCCCTGGGGGCTTCGCTGTATACCGCCGGACGGTCACGAGTTTTACAAGGCGCAGTTATTTGAAACCCGCGAGGGCTATATCCGGGCGGGTGCACCTGAAAACAGCGGCGGGGTTTACATGCGGGGGCCGAAAATTTTTATGGTGCCGTTTCCGAGTCTGGGGCTGCGCAGACGGGCCTCCACCTGGTATCTGGACCGCAATTACCGGAACGACACCCTGATCCATGAGATCACCCATCAGTTGATGGATGAAGTCCTGCCGGCATTGCCGACCTGGATCATTGAGGGTACCGCCGAATATGTGGAGAATCTGTCCTATAATGCGGGCACCTTCCGGGCGCATGAACATCACCGGGCACTGCGTGCAAATATCGCCCAGCGGGAGCGGCGCGGGCACCGGATCCGCATCGACGGACTTGAGGCCTTCATGAACATGGACCGGCAACGCTGGCATGAAATCGCCAACCGTTCCAGGGAAGACCAGGCGTATCTCTACATTGCCTCGCTGCTGCTGGTCTACTACTTCAATCATCTCGACGGCGACGGACACGGGACACGCTTCATGACCTATATGGATGCGGTGCATGACGATGTGGACCGGCGCGACAAAATTCTCTCGGATCCGCGGGTGGAGCGGTTGCCCAACGGCGGATGGCGGGGCCCGGCCGGATTCATGCCGCCCGAACTGTCCTTTGAGCGGATGCCGTTTAATCACATCGGGCTTCTGGTGGACGGCCGCCCCTACGCGCAGCTCGCCGAACAGATTGAGGCGGCATTCCGGGGTGCGGGGATTCGCATGACGGTGACGCCTTGAGAGGGGGCATGGGCGTATGAATTGCAAGCCGCTTCACTTCGTAAGCTTTTGGGGTGAAGCATCATGGCAAGTTAATCCGTTTTTTCATTTGCTCCGGCAGGGTTTCATAAAGTGATTCGACCAGCTTATGGACCGTGGAGGAGGGGTTTGCAGGGAAAGGCTCTTCTGATTGCTGGGCTTCGAGAATTCGTGCGTTCCGAACCGCTTCCGCGACTCTACCGATAATGTCCCCGCAGAAAATCCCGCTGCTTTTTTCATCTTTGGCATAGGGTTTGCCCGAAACAAGCTTCAGCAAGCGGATGGCTTCCTCACCCGTATCCATGGGCCGTGCTCGCAGCTCGAAGTGCAACGCCAGCCAGAACTCAAAACAGGGGGTGGAATACGCGATGCGCATATCCCTCTGCTCCGCCAAGGCGACCCCGTCATGTAGCCTGTTTTCCCGGGCCGCATGCTCCGTGTCGAAGACGATCCAGGTTTCATCGAACTTTGTGGGCTCTACCTTGGAAAGCCTTCCTTTTTTGCGCTGATCCTTTTGGGCCTCTAACGCCTTGTTCACAAGGTTGGCGGGGATGCCGTCCCCCCCGGGTTCGAGCGTGATCACCCTCGGATGTACTCCCCAGGCCGCCGCAAGTGCTCGGATGTAGATCGGCTCAGTGTTTACGCCTTCCGTGACGATCAAAATCAGTTTTGCGGGTTTTTCCGATGCAGAAACACGGCGGAAGTCCCGCTCAGCCGGAAAGTGGGATGAAGTTCGCCGTGCCATGGGGGTCAGGGCCTCTCCAACGATGCGATCAAGGATGCGGGCAGGAAAGGGACGGCTCCGTACTTCCCGGATAAATAGCCCTTGGCGATGTCCTCGCGGGTCGTCATCTTGTACTCCGTGACCGGATACAGGAACGAATCGTTCTCCTGGCTTTTTTCCACCAGCCAAATCTGATCCCGTCGCAGCAACGTCAAGTCCAGCAGGGTGGGGTCGTGTGTGGTGAAAATCAACTGCGAATTATTCGTGTTGATTTCCGGATTCATGACGGTTTCCACCAGCTTGCGGGTCAATAAAGGATGCAGGCTGGCTTCGATCTCGTCGATGCAAAGTACGCCCCCGCTTTCCAGTAAAGACAGCCAAGGGCCTATGAGCTTGAAATACCGTTGTGTACCAGCGGATTCTTTCTCAAATTCCAGAGGGTATATACGGCCGTCCTGCCCTTCATGAACCATCGTAATTCTGTCTACCTGTCCATCAGGAATCATCGACATCAATTCCTTGGGAAACAACTTAACCAGGTCCTCTGACATTGTTTCTTTCCGAACTTCCACATCCATGATTCCAAGGTCAGCTTGGCGCAGCATGGTCAGGGCTGGCCCAGGGTCACGGCCCAATCGTTGCAGTGTGGAAATATCTCCAATTTCACCACGAAAAATTGAAGGATTCAGTATTCTCAGGTTTACCCGGAACCAACTATAGGGTTTGCCGAGCTTGGGGTGATCGAAGAGGTTGGTGGCTACCGACAGGAAAAGGGAATTGGCTTTGGTGGCCTCCTGCTCCGCCTTGCGTATGGTGAAGCTCTCCGTCTCGGGAGAGTAGTAATGATAGCTGTTCGTCTTCGTGTCCCAAGTCCTCTCGTACCATACCTGTTCCTTGCCATTGGGATAGGCGGACAGGTGTTCTTCCAGCACCCGCTCCCGGGTATAGGCTAAACGGAAATGGTAACGAACACCATGCGCCACGAAACGAAGCTCATAACAGGTGGCTTCGTTTGACGATTCGGAATCAAAAAGGAAGGGTTCCTGGTCCAAGGGCGCACCGCTTTCGAAGCTGTGCGAGGCACGCACCAGGTTCTGCAACTGCCAGAGCGACAGCAGCAGGTTGCTTTTACCGGAAGCATTGGGGCCATAAATCGCCGCCCCCCTTAAAAACGACTGATTTTTCAGCCCCGGCAGATTCGGAGCGATCACGTTCCCAGGCAACGTTTTGTCATAGTTGCTCGCGGCCAGACTCAAGGTCGTGGCCTCGCGGAAACTACGGTAATTTCGAACTTGGAAGTCTAAAAGCATGGTGTTCTCTGGTTGATAACCAAATCAGAATGCATTATTTTGTAAATTATACAATAAAAAACATCTTGATCTGGTTTTATGCCAAATACTCAATGCCCGAGCAGGGTCTTGAGGGGTTTCCAGATGTTGTCGTCATGATAGAAAACCTTTGAGAAGACGTTTCCTGTATGGGAGATTCGGTCTGGTTCGAAAGCTTGGGAGATCAGGGTGTATCGGAATATTTCTGTGTAGTGCTCCTTGTCACACTGGGCTTTGTGCACCTTTGGGTAACGGTTGGATTGGCTTTAAAGGTTATCAACCATATTGCCTTCGATTTTCGAAAAAATTCTAAATCACTCCAGGGCTATTGGGCTATATCCGGAAAAAGTTGAATTTACAAAGGATCATTAGGCCGATGAGCGTAGTTTGAAATAATGGCTTGTATTCCCACATGATAAAATAAAGTCTCATTCTTGTTTGCAATTCTAATATGATGGAATAAAATTACGGTATGGAAAAGGATTCCGCCTCTGCAAATCTTCAACTGTCCCGTCCGCGTGAGGTGCGGGCATCCCTTGGGAAATGGTTACGCCTGGCGCGTCAACGGCTGGAATGGACGCTGCCGATGCTGGCTTCCCGTTCGGGCGTTCCGGTCAGCACCTTGTCCCGGTTGGAACGGGAAGGACAGGGAGGCATCGATACACTGTTGAGGGTTTTTCAGGCGTTGGGAGTTCTGGATGACGTGCACGGTTTGCTTCAGGATCAGTTGCGACGCGCATCGATCCCGGTGGACCTTGATGAACTGGATACGCAAGCGAAACCGCGCCAACGTATTCGTCCGCCAAAACCGAA
>PXDP01000353.1 GCA_003565035.1 PVC group bacterium
AGTGGGCGGCGAGGCGGTTCGGGCCGCCGTCGGCCTGCTGCAGGGCGCACCAGGCGGTGAAGTGCACAAAGCGCATGGCGCGGAGAGGCTCGACGAGATCGAGGTCGTTTTCGTGAAAATCGCGAATTTGGCGGTAGCCATAGAGAAGGTGTTCGAGTTCACGCCGGCAGTTCGGGACGGTGTCGGGGAGGAGCATCCAGAGGTCCTGCACGGGCGGGCCGTAGACCATGTCGTCGAAATCGATAAGAAAGATGCCGTCCTCGTCAGGGCGTTTCATGAGGTTGGCGACGTGCATATCGCCGTGAATGCGGGTGTAGTCGCGGTCTTCGAAGAGCGGTGCGAGGCTGTCGACGAGATCTTCGACGAGATCGGCGTAGTCGTCGATGAGGTCGGCGGGGGCATCGTTACTGTGATCGAGAATAAAATCGAGATGGGTGAGGGTGGCGGCTTCCGGGGTCCAAATGAGCCGTTCGGCGGGAACGAGATCATCGCCGACGCTGTGCATGCGGGCGAGGGTGCGTCCGAGTTCCTGCCAGGTGGCGGGGTCGGGATCTTCGAAGGGGCGGCCGCGTTTGCGGGGCATGATGCAGAACCAGAGGCCGCGGTCTTCGAAGAGGCTGTAGCCGTCGGCATTGCAGACGGGGGCGACGACGGGAACATCCTCCGCTTCGAGGGCAAAGACAAAATCCTGTTCCTCTTCGAGGGCCTCAACGGACCAGCGGCCGGGGCGGAAGAATTTGACGACCACGGCATCGCCGTCGGCCATGGGCACATCAAATACGCGGTTGATGTAGCTGGTGAGCGGGTGGCAGACGGCATCGGCGCGGCGTTCCAGTTCCCGTTCGGTGAGGGACAGGACCCGGTCTGCGCCGAGAGAGCGGAAGGGGTTCATCAGAGAAGATGGGAGGGCAGGGCATCGGGTTCCGGCGGGGGCGGCGGGGCGTGCGGCTCAGCGGAATGGCCGCCGGCGCTCAGGGTCTCCAGGGTCTCCAGGGCATCCGGGGTGTCGAGGCGGAGGGACAGGCCGAGAATGTCCAGCACCGCCATGAGGGTGTTGAGGCGGACCCCGGGGTTGCCGTGTTCCAGATCGAACATGGCGGTTTTGCCGATCCCCGCGCGGTCGGCGAGCTGTTTCTGAGACAGGCCCCGTTCTTCGCGGGCGCTGCGGATGCGGGCACCGAGTTCCGCCGGGGGGATGGACATGGTCTCAGACCTCCGCAAAGTGGGTGTTGAGGTAATGCACGGCGCTTTCCAGGTCCGGCAGGATTTTGGTGCAGTAGCGGACCATCCACGGACTGCAGTCCTGAAACGAAAACGGGCTGAAGCCGATGACGAATTTTCCCAGGTCGTGGGCAGCGTAGAAGACTTCCATGGAGGTGCCGATGGAGGCTTTGTTGTAGTTGACCAGCAGGATGTCGGCATCGCGGACATCCTGAAGATCGAATTCGACGATCTCGTTGGCACTGTCGACTTCCCGGTCTTTGAAGTTTCGGCGCATGGGATCCAGCAGCCGGAATTTCGGGGAGAGTTTGGTTTTGGCGGACTCGCGCCATTCGCGGGCGGTGCCGAGGTGTTCGTCCATAATCGGACCACTCAAATAAATGGTTTTCATCGTAGCTCCGGTTTCAAGGGGTTGGGAATGGTTTATCCCTGTACGGTTTCGGCAAAATATCAAGTCCACAGCGTCTTAAGCTTAATTTTAACAAACTTTTCCCTGACATTTCCCCGGGAATCTGCATGATGGCATTGGTTTGAAGTCTTAACTTAGGAGCTTTTATGAATGTGATTGGTGTGATTCTTGGTGGTGGTGCAGGTACGCGTTTGCAGCCTTTAACCAGTGAGCGGTCCAAACCGGCCGTGCCGATAGCGGGAAAATACCGACTGGTGGATGTGCCCATCAGTAATTGCATTAACAATGACATCAAGCGGATTTACGTGCTGACGCAGTTCAACAGCGAGTCGCTGCACCGTCATATCCAGACGACCTACCGCTTTGATTCGTTCTCGCGGAGTTTTGTCCGGATTCTGGCGGCGCAGCAGACTCCGGAAGGCGATGCCTGGTATACGGGCACGGCGGATGCGGTGCGGAAAACCCTGAGCCACTACAAAGAGGATCAGGCGGAGTATGTGGTGATTCTGAGCGGTGACCAGCTTTACTCCATGGACTTCAAGAAGATGCTGGAGGATCATGTTTCCCGGGGGGCGGAGGTGACAATTGCGACCAAGCCGACGGACCGCCGGGATGCGGGTTCCTTGGGGATTTTGCAGGTGGATGAATCGTCGAAAATTATTAATTTTGTGGAGAAACCCGGTGACACCCCTGAATTGACGGCGCTGCGCGCGCCGTTTTATGAAGAGGAACGCTACCTGGCCAGCATGGGAATTTATATTTTCAACACTGAGGTGTTGAAGCGTCTTCTGGAGGGGAATGATCAGGATTTCGGTAAAGAGGTCATCCCGAAAGCGATTCACAATACCAAGGTGTACTCGCATATCTATGAGGGGTACTGGCGGGATATCGGAACCATCCGGAATTTCTGGGAAAGCAGTCTGCAGCTGACGGATGATGTGCCTGAGTTCAATCTCTATGATGTGGAAAGCCGTCTATACACCCGCATGCGCTTTTTGCCGCCTTCGAAAGTGCTCGGCTGTGTGGTGAATCACTGTCTGCTGAGTGAGGGATGTATTTTGTCCGGCCGCGAGGTGACCCGCAGTATTGTCGGTGTTCGGGGGGTGATCGGGCAGGGGACGGTGATGCGCAACACGGTGATGATGGGGGCGGATTATTATGAGGATGAGCAGAAAGACTCGACTTCGGGGATTCCGCTGGGGATCGGCCGTGACTGTTATGTGGAGGATGCCATCATTGACAAGAATGCCCGGATTGGTGACCGCGTGGTGATCAGTCCCAAAGAGAAAAAAGACGGCGTCTACGAAAATTATACCATCAGCGACGGGGTGATTGTGGTGCCGAAGGGTACGGTGATTCCTCCGGACACGGTGCTTTAAATCCGTCCTGCTTCGCGCAGCAGGGATTCCAACGACTGGGACTGAATGCCGTAGAAGGCTTTCAGTTCCTTTATGTGTTGAAGGGCGGTGTCTTTTTTTTCGGCGGGGGTGGCGGCGCGGACCGCCAGAATCATTTTGTTTTTGGCGGTGTGCTCCAGGGAAATGAATTCAAACAGTTTTGTGTCGTACCCCTGGGATTCGAGGAGAAGAACCCGGAGGCTGTCGGTAATCATCTCCGCCTCCTGGCCGAGTTGAATGCCGAAGCGGAGGATGGGGGAAAGTACAGGCGGAATCCGGATTTGGGGGCGGATTTCTTTATGGCAGCAGGGGGCGCAGAGGATGAAATCGGCCTTATCGGCAATGCCGGAAAAGATCGCCAGATCGGTGGCGGTGTCGCAGGCGTGGAGGGCGACAATACCGTTGAGCGGGGTGTCGGCTGAGAAATGGCGGATATCCCCGGCGGAAAAATTCAGTCCGTCGTACCGGAGTGCTTTGGCAACGCGGTTGGCTTCGTGGACGAGGGCGGGGCGGAGTTCGACACCGGTAACGCGGACTTCGGGTCCGGCATACTTCCGGAGCTGATCGTACAGGGCAAAGGTCAGCAGGCCCCGCCCGCATCCGAAATCCACCACGTGAACCGGGCGGGAGCTTCCTGCGAGGCGTTCGAGAGGTCTCCGGATGATTTCGGCGAATTTATTGATCTGCTTCCATTTGCGCGACATGGAGGGCAGCACCTGATGGTCGGCTCCGGTAACCCCCATGGGGTGAAGCCAGGGGGCGGCGCTGTCGATGGGGTACTGTTTGGTCCGGTCGTGGCTTGCGGGCAGGGCGGTCTGTGGGGCGGTCTGTGGGGCGGCCTGCGGGGCGGTGGCGGAGCGCCGCAGCATGGGACGTCCTTTTTTACTGTAATCGAGCTGCAGGGTCTCGTGTTCCAGAAACAGGTGGGCACTCCGGAAGGGCGTGTTCAGCAGTGCGGTGATGCAGCGGAGGCCTTCGTCCGGGGGCAGATTCCGGGTGTCATCGCGGGTGGGGTATCGGCGGACAAACGAGAGGGCCGGCTGTTCGCGGAGGACGATGGGCCGGACCCGGATTTGTGCGGGAGGGGGTTCCGGATTGGCGGCGGACCGGGGCCTGCTCAAGACCAGTTTTAGAAAGGTTCCCTGTTGAAGTCCTTCGGAGAGACCGGCGATCCACTCGGCTTCCGGATCAGAGGCGGTCATGGGGTGGGCGCCTGTTTGATGCGGACCCGGACATAGCGGGAGCGCAGCCAGCGCATGGCAAACAGATCCCGCACGGTTTTTTTCAGGCGGCCCCAGTTGGTGTATTTGCTGGTGCCGGCGGCCCGGGGGCGGTGGTTGACCGGGACCTGCAGAATCATCGCGCCCTGCATCCGGAACAGCGAGCCAAAGAATCGGTGCATGCCGTTCCAGGGCATGAGGTCTTCGGTGAGGCTTTTCCGGAAAATTTTGACTGCGCAGCCGGTATCGGTGATGTCCTCTTTGAGGATGAGGTTCCGGACCGCATTGGCGAATTTGCTGCCAACCCGTTTGGACCAGGTGTCTTGGCGTTTGGCGCGGAAGCCGAAGACGGCATCCGCTTCACCGCGTTCGGCCCAGAGTTTGGGGAGGTCGGCGGGATCATTCTGGCCGTCGGCATCCAGGGTGGCGATCCACTCGGCCTGTGCCTGCCGGAAGCCCATCCAGAGCGCGCCGCTTTGCCCGACGTTTTTTTCCAGGGAAATCAGCCGGATTGCCGGAAAGGTGGCGGCGGCTTCACGGATGCGTTCGGCGGTGTCATCGGACGAGCCGTCATCCACGGCGAGGACTTCCCATGCGCCGGGAAAGCTTTTTTCCAGCACTTCGCCCACTTCCAGAAGCACGGGGACAATCGCTTCGGATTCGTTGTAGACGGGCAGGAGAACGGACAGGGTCGGCATGGTCGAAAAAAACCGTCGCGGGGCGACGGTTTGCAGGGCGGTTTTAGCCGGAAGCTTACTTGATTTTCGCTTCGCGGTAGGGCACGTGCTTGCGGGCGATGGGATCGAATTTTTTCGTTTCGAGCTTTTCCGGCTTGGCCTTCTGGTTTTTGGTCATGGTATAAAAATGACCGGTGCCGGCAGTGGAAACGAGTTTGATGAGGTCGCGGGGCATAAGAAATTCTCCGGAGGGGTGTCTGAAAGGATACGGGGTTAGACGAGGAAGTCTTCTTTGCGGGGGTTGTCAAACTTGCCGGCCTTGAGATCGGACACTTTGACCCACATGGTGCGGACTGTACCATCGGAAAAACGGATTTTTCTGCGCTGGGCATTGGTTTTGAAGGTCCGTTTGCTGATGCCGGTGGTGTGCAGGCCGATGCCGCCGCTCTTTTTGGGCAGACCTTTGCGGGTAATTCTGTTGCCGCGCGTTGTTTTCTTCGCGCCGCGGGTGTTTATTTTAGCCATGAGGGAAACTCCTGAAAAATCGTCTGGGTAAGATTCCGAACGTCGGAAAAGGAGCGGAATGATTAGCGGTGAAAAGTCTGCATGGCAAGTGGAATCTTGAAAAAAATCCTCTGTCTTTCGAGGTTGTAAGCTTGCTTTCTTTTTCTGAAATCGGTTGATAGGTGTCAACTTCTATGAAAACTTGCTCCCCCCTCCTTGCCGCCGCCGTTTTTGCTCTTCTGTTTTCGGGTGTCTTTCCCTCCGGGTTTGCCCAGCTCACGCTGGAGCGCCGCGGCAATTTGGATGTGCAGGCGGATTCGCTGGATTTTGACGCGGCCACCAACACGGTGACGGCCCGGGGCAATGTGGAGCTGCGCAAGGGACGGCAGAGTCTGCGGGCGGACATGATCCGGTACCATGTGCAGACTGAACAGGCCCATGCAAGGGGAAACGTGGTGTTTGTCAATGACGGGCAGATTTGGGAGGGGGAGGAACTGAACTATAATTTTATCACCGGCGCGGGCGATTTCCCGAGTTTGCTGCTGACCTTTAACCCGTTCCGGATTCAGGCGGAGCAGGCCGAGCGGCTGAGTCCGATCCATATGCAGATGAACGGGGTTGTCTTGACGACCTGTGACGACGTGGAGAATCCGGAATTTGCCATCCGCGCATCGCGGGTGGATGTTTATGAAGACGAGGTGTTTGCGATGCGCAACGCGGTGTTTTTCCTGCGGGGTGTTCCGTTTTTTTATCTGCCCCGGCTTTCGCTGGACCAACAGCGCCAGGCGACTAATATCGATGTTGTGCCGGGGTACGGATCCCGGGACGGCTTTTATGTGCTGACGGGCTATAACCGCTATCCCTCCGAGGGCTACCGCACCAAAACGCATGTAGATCTGCGTTCCGAGCGGGGCATTGCGGTTGGCCAGGACTTTTTCTGGTATGATCCGGCCGAGAACCGGGATTTTACCCGGCTTCGGGGGTATTATGCCAACGATCAGCGGCCTTACCGCAGTACCAATGAGGAAGAGCGGTTGCGGGCACAGGGGATTGACCTGGACGAAAACCGCTATCGGCTGGACTTTTTTCACCGCAGTGATTTTTCCGCCAATGATAATCTGCGGGTCCGGGCGGCCTATCTGAGCGATGCGCGGGTGGTGCAGGATTTCTTCCGCTCCGAATTCCGGGAGGAGCCGGTGCCGGAAACCCGGGCCACCTATTCGGTGAACGGAACCCGCTGGATGGCCAGTGTGGAGGCCCTGCGGCAGTTGAATGAGGATGAATTTGAAAGCGTGAACCGGATGCCGGAAGCGCGTTTCCTGTTGCCGCTCGCCTCAGTGGGCGACCTCGGGTTTATGGTGGAGAGCGACTCCAGCGCGGGATACCTCGAACGGACCTTTTCCCGCTTTCAACGCGAAACTCAAAACCGTGAAGAGTTCGACACGTTCCGGGCGCACACCGAAAACCGTCTGTATTTTCCTTTTCAGGTGGATGGCTGGCTGAATGTGATTCCCCGGGCCGGAATAACCTACACCTACTACGGGGAAACGCTTCGTCAGGAATCTGTCGTCACGACGGAAAGTGTCACAGATCCAGAGACCGGTGTGATTACCAGCACCTTTCAAACCAACCAAGTCACCCGCGCCTCCTCTGCCGACGGACGGCTGCTTCCGGAAATTGGCCTGGAGAGTTCTTTTAAAGCCTACGGGATCATGCATGAGGGCCCCACCGGCCTGGGCACCGGTCTGCGGCATGTTGTGGAGCCTTTTTCGAATTACACGTTTATTCCCGAGCCGGATTTGACCCCCGACCGGATTTATCAGTTTGATGAAATTGACCGGCTGGGTGAGCGGCATGATCTCCGCTTTGGAGTCCGCAACAAATTCCAGACCCGCCGTCCGCGCCCTAATAATCCTGCGAATATTCATGATCTGGCCAACATTTCGGTCAGTACCCGCTATGATTTGCGCAGTGAGGCTGATCCGAGTTTGGGAAACATTCTCATTGATACGGAGTTGAGGCTGGTGGACTGGCTGTATGTCCGGTTTGATACGGAGTTCAACACGGATCGTTCCGAGATCGAGACCTTTAACACGGAATTGCGTATACAGGATCCGGAGACGCGCAGTTCGCTTTCGCTGGATCAGCGCTACCGGGTGGATGCCCGGCACACGCTTCAACTCGGCTACGATGTGAACCCGCAGGCGAGGTTCGGGGTGAAAGGATATACCCGTTTTGAACTGGAGAACGACGGGTTCGAGGAGCAGGAAATCATGCTCCGCTGGGAGACAGATTGCGTCGGCTACGGCTTGGGACTTCTCTGGCTTAAAGGCGATGAGGGACTTGACGGACCGGACGGTGAGGACGAGTATAAGGTCTGGGTCCAGTTTTGGCTGACGGCCTTTCCCCGTGCAATTCTGGACACCGGCAGCAGGCGCTGAAGAGGAATTACATTAGGAAAAAGACACATGATGAAGAGATCTCAAGCCGGATTTTCGTTGATCGAAGTTTTAATTGCTGTGGTAATTGTGGCGATTATGGGGGGGCTGGTGGCCTTGAACCTGGACACAGACGGAGCCCGTGTC
>PXDP01000317.1 GCA_003565035.1 PVC group bacterium
AACTGTTTACGGGGCAACCCGTAACCCGGGTCACAAGATCCCAGTGCTTCTGAGCGGAGAGTTCCGATCTCGGAATCCTGTCCGTGGGTTTCAGGTTCAGCGCATCCCATCCTCTTTGCTTTGACATAATATTACCTTTAGTTATGAACTTAAGTGGCACTATAAATACTATAACAGGAAGTTGCCCGGCTTGTCTGTGTATGTTTGTGCGGTTTTTATGCAAAAAGATGACACGCGCTTTCGATCTTTTATGCCTTTTCAAGTTATTCCCAAGAAAATTTGTGTTTGAAATTCCTGTTGCTTCATTTTTTCGCTCCAAAATCCGGTCGAAATCAGCATGTCTGAATTTGGCGGGGCGAAGGGGCACACGAGCGCGGACCTCAATGTCTCCCAGTTCATGGGCATACACCAATTCCGGGATACGCCCGTTGCAATTGATCCGAGGCTTCGGGCCTTGACTCCTGATCCTTTTCCGTTCAGAAAATATCCATGAACACTGTTGCCCCTCAATCCACGCCGTCCTCAAAAAACACTGCGCCCAATGTTCTTGTCTTTTTTGTGGACCAGCAGCGTTGGGACACCCTGGGAATGAACGGATATCCGGCGGAATAGACGTTGTAGTCTCTTTTATTTGCTCAACTTCTTCAAAAGAATCTCCGCCGGACAAAAGCCGGTGACACCGGAATTTCTTAATCCGAACAGCGGAAACCATAAATACTATGAATTTAATCTGTTGTAATCACCAAATTTATAGTAAATTCAGTGATTATGTACGACAGAACCATTAAAAATGATATGCAGTCCAAGCTTTTTCAAGGACGCGCGCTGATCTTGTACGGGGCAAGGCAGACGGGAAAAACGACCCTGGCCAAGCAAATACTCGGTGAAGTCACGGGCAGAACGCAGTATATGAATTGTGACGAACCGGACGTGCGGCTGGCATTGGAGGGTCGCAGTTCCTCCGAATTGAGGGCATGGGTTGGAGACGCGCGTTTCCTGGTCATTGACGAGGCACAACGGGTGGAAAATATTGGCCTGACCCTGAAACTGATGGTGGATGAAATCCCCGACTTACAGGTTCTGGCGACAGGATCCTCCTCTTTCACGCTGGCAAACCGCATTCAGGAACCACTGACGGGACGGAAGTATGTCTTTCATCTTCACCCCCTCTCCACCCGTGAGTTGTTGCAAAAAGACGGGAAAATCGAAACCTGCAGACTGCTTCGTAGGCGGATGGTTTTCGGTCAGTATCCCGATGTGGCGCAAGCAGGAGAAAAGGACGCAGCGGACATTCTCCGGGAACTCACGGGCAGTTACCTTTACCAGGATGTGCTGATGTGGAAAGACATCCGGAAACCGGATTTACTCGACCGTCTGCTTCGGGCACTGGCGCTGCAGGTTGGAAACGAAGTGTCCTTCAACGAACTGGCACAAACGCTGGGAGTCGACAAAGGCACGGTTTCCACCTATCTGGATGTCCTGGAACAGGCGTTTGTTGTGTTTCGCCTGAACTCCTTCAGCCGAAACCTGCGCACGGAACTGCGGAAAAGCCGGAAGGTGTATTTTTGGGACAACGGGATCCGTAACGCGCTCCTGAACAATCTCAATCCCCTGGAACTCCGCAGCGATGTGGGTGCCCTTTGGGAAAATTTTCTGGTGGTGGAGCGCCTCAAACGTCAACAAAATGACCGGCATCATTTTCAACCCTACTTTTGGCGAACACACCAGCAACAGGAAATCGATTATCTGGAAGACGAAAACGGAAAGCTCCTGGCCGCAGAATTCAAGTGGAAAACCGGGCAAAAATCCCGAGCCCCCAAACCCTTTACCGAAGCCTATCCCTCCGCTGAATTTCTTCGCGTGGACCCCGATAACTGGCTGGAGTTTGCCGGGTAAGGTCTCGGGTTATTTGCTAAGCTTCTTCAAAACAATCTCCGCCGGACAAAAGCCGGTGAAGGCGCTTTGGATGAGGTTGACGCCCACGAAGACGCTGAGCCAAAGCCAGGCGGGGTTGACAAAGCGGCCAAGGGTGAAGGAGATCAGCACCATGGTGCCGGCGAGAATGCGGATTTTGTTTTCGATGGTCATGGGAGGGGATGGGGTGATGGGGTGATGGGGGGTTGAGGTGTTGGGGGTACAGAAAAACGAAACAACATTAAAACATCACAACATCATAACCACCGCCGAACGGCGATGTAGACATTGCTGTTGTCTTCGAGCTGTCCGAAGAAGGTGTCATGCTCCTGCCCGAAAAACCAATTGCCGCCCAGGGTGGTGGTGAGGGTGTCGGACCACTTGTATTCCACACTGGCGCGGAGATAGCCGTCCTCGTCGGTGGGCGAGGCAAAGAGAAAGCCGGAGAGTGTCAGGTTTTGATTCATGAGCATACGGGTCAGACGCAGGGTGCCGACCTGGCGGAGTTCGTCGCGGACGGTCATGCCTTCGGGCAGGCTGCGTTTGTAGTCGCCGTGGTTCTGCATCCATTCGACATATCCCTGCACACCGAGGGTGAAATCGCTCATCAGCTCGCGGGTATAGCCGACGAGGGCGCGGACTTCGCTGTTCGGCACCATGGGATCGACACCGTCTCGGTCATCCCGGGAGTCGTAATATCCCAGTTCGCCGTTTACCAGCCCGCCGAATCCGGGTGCCTGTGCGGAGGCTCCGTAGACGCTGAGCCGGGGGAACTGCGCGCGGCCGTCCTCCGAAAATCCGCCCGGCGATTTCCAGTAGCCGTCGTAGAGATAACCGGCGATTTCCATGGACCCCACATAGCGGGAAAGGCGGAAATTCACTTCCGAACCGCTGGGCACATCGGCAGGCATGGGATTGTCGGGCGTAAACATCCGGTTGCCGAACGATATGCCGTTGCCGTCCAGATAGCGGTCGGCGTCAAAGCGGGGCATCCAGATAAAATCCAGGGTCCAGTCGCCCACATAATTCGCCACCCACACCGCGTCCGAAGGGGCTTTGAGATATTCCACATCGCGTCCGTTGAAAAAGGACTGCCAGTCTTTCGGGAACAGGTCGTTGATGAATAGCAGATCCCCGGTGCCCCAGGTGAACACCTGGCGGCCGAGTTTTACGTCCGCCCATTCGGTGGGGCGAAAAGAAATCGAGGCGGTTCTTAAATCAAACCAGCCGGTTCCCCGGTCGAGATCCACATCGCTGCGGTTGTTGTCGAGATCATCGTAGACCAGATCCGCTTTGAGTTCGAGATCCACGGGACCGACGAATTCTTTGAAGTCGATCTGCCAGCGGACTTCGCGGATGCTGGCGGCGTCCTGTCCGGGATCGCTTTGGGTGCGTCCGCCGAGGCGCGCCTCCACAAAGCCGTCGATTTGGGCGTGAACAGGGATCAGGGCCATCAAGACGATTACGGAAAATGTTTTCATGGTGTCCTCCTTTTATCGGGTGGCTTCGCGGGGCGGACGCCGCAGGAAACGCTCTGAGAAAATGTTTTCGTTGAGGCCGACGTCGTACTGCACGTTGGTGAAGGTGTTCACGGTGCGGCTGTTCCGGTTCAGGTCCTCCACGGTGGACACCATGACGGTGGGGAAGCCCTGGATCACTTCGACGGTGTCGGCGGTGACCCGGCGGAACACATTGCCGCGGCGGTCGGTATACTCCGCTTTCACGGGCAGATGGGTCTCGCGGTTGATCCATACCTCGTAAAACGCGAACTCCACCGATCCTGGATTTTTCGGGGTGCTCCGGATGTGGTACAGCTCCTCGGTAACTTCGATGAGTTCGTGATCATCCTCCAGCGGGCTGCGGCCGGAGACATCCTCGTAGACAAAATCGGAGCCCACAAAGGCGGTCCGCTTGTCGCCGGGGGCGATGCGGTTAACGCGGCCGATGGACGGCAGCCAGAGCCAGCGGTCGTCATCGCGTCCGTCGCCGTGTTTCCAGACCAGGTAGGCCATGGCGCGGACATCAGCAGGGCGGTTGAAATACACGTAGAACTTCTGCTGACCGTCTTCGCCGTTCCATCGGAGAATCCGGAATTCGCGTTCGCGGGTTGACCCGCCGGCATCATGAATCACCATGTGCACATCGGCAATGCCGTCGTTTCCGGCAAAGTATGCGGCCTGTTCCGCTTTCAGAATGATGTCCATCACATCCGGAGCTTCAGAGAAGAGCGGGGAGAACAGAAACGGGAGAATGAGAAGAGAGAGTTTGGTTTTCATGGGGAGTTCCTTAGTTAGAGGTCAGAGGGTAGAGGTCAGGGGCGCGGTTTGAGGCTAGAATCCAGGGATTGACTATCTCCCTTGTGGCGTTAGAGCGTTGATCAAAAAATGAGGCGAATAGGCCACGGTTATTTTCCCAGCGGTCTCGCCACTGCCGCCCTTGTGGCGGTAGAGCGATGGTTAAAGAAAGGGGCGAACGGGCCCTTCTTCTTTTCCCCGCCGCCGCCGCTAGGCGGCGGCGGGGAAAAGAAGTTAGGCGATCAGGGTTGGGTGACCAGGGTTCCACCGCCACAAGGGCGGATGGTGACCGTAATTGCTCCATCGGAACAAGATTCGACCGTCCAGCATATGCGGGAGCGGATGGTGACCGTAATTGCTCCATCGGAACAAGATTCCACCGTCCAGCATATGCGGGAGCGGATGGTAAACGTAAGAGCTCCATCACATCTCCCCCTGTTTAAAAAGTTGCTTTTGAAACAGGGTGATCAACGCGGCGAGAATAAACAGCGTCGCGACCCAGGACACGAACATGATCGTGGCCAGGAAGAAGCCGACGGTGCGGTACGGCACCAGCGGGGCGAAGAGCAGCGGGGTGAAGCCGATGGCAATGATAATGGCGTTGCGACTGATGGCTCGGGCGGGCTCGCGGAACATGAGCGGCCAGGCTTCCGACCAGCTTCCTTTTTCGCGCACCAGTTCGCGGGAGCGCTGCAGGAAGTGGATAGCGAAATCCACACTGAGTCCGAGAGTCAGCGACGACAACACAGCCACCGGCATATCGTAGGCTTTGCCAACGAGGCCGATGATTCCGTAGGTGAGCCCAATGGTCAGGGAAAGCGGCACCATAGAAAGCAGTCCGAATTTCCAGTCGCGGAAGAGAAAGGTCATCATCAGCAGAACCACCACAAAGCTGCTGAGCAGGGCATTGAGCATACCGCCGACCATGCGCTGCTGCCAGACGACGTTGAGGTAAGTGAGGCCGGCCCACTCGAAGTCCAGCGGTACGGGCGGCGGGTTGGCGGCAATCCAGCCGTCGATGTCCGCTTTGGCCTCCTGCATGTTGAGGTTGTCACCGCTGGTGAGCTGGAGCCAGAGGATCGATTCATTATAATCGCGGGTGACCAGATGAAAGAGGCTGTCCTGTTTTTTCATGCCTTCGAGCTGCAGGAAGACCTGGGCGGTGGCGGAGGCATTGTCGGGTACGCGGTAGAAGAGCGCTTCATCATCCCCGCTTCCGGTCCGGTTCAGTTCCAGGTGGGCTTTTTTAAGGGCGTCCACCACCGAGGTGGATTTGCCAACCCGGTCACCGGTGGCGATATGCGCCTGCAAGTCCGCCACCCAGTTGAGCAACAGGGGCTGCCGGAACGCGGGGGCCTCGGCATCCACTCTGGCGGAACGGACGATTTCCTCCCAGCGGTCTCCACCCAGGGATTCCAGGGCGTTGAGCACAGAGTCCTGAAGCGCGGCACCGGTCATACCTGTGAAATCCCCTTCGTTGAGAACCTGCCGCGCGGCCTCCGGCAGTGCGTCCCACGCCAGGCCGTCCGGGTCCATATAGAGCACCTCATCGATGAGGGCATCGGTTTCCGGCAGCCGTTCGGTGTCGGCGGCAACGGCAGCGGCCTCCAGGTCCTCCCACGATGCGCCCTGATCCGCAAGCGTCCGCAGGGCTTCCGGGGCGGTCTCCGGCAGCAGCACGTCTCCGGTGCCGCCGGCGGCGCTGTACTGAAGGTACGCGGGATAAGTTCCGCCAAAGTGATGATTTAATACACGGTCTGCTTCGCGGATACGATGATTGGGCGTGAACCATAAAACCGGATTGTCGTTGACCTCAATCAGGCTGATTCCCCAGGCGGCAATCACCGTCAGTACCGCCACGAGACTCATAACCGCTTTGCTGCGCTTCACGGCCACGCCGCCCACGGCGGTCAGGAACCGGTCCAGAACACCGCCCTTTTCTTCGTCAGTCACAACCTTGGGCATCTCCAGACGGTCGAGGGATTTTTTCCCCACAAACACCATGATATAGGCCGGAACCAGCATCACCGACAACAGCCAGGCGACGGCCACGCCGAAGGCAACAAAAAGACCGAACACCCGCACCGGCGGAATGGGGGTCAGGGCCAGGGAAGCGAACCCGGCAATGGTGGTCATACTGGTGAACAGCATCGGCATGAACAGATGTCCCATGATGTGTTCGAGGGTTTTGACCTTGTCCTTGTATTTGGGATAGCTGTCAAAAAATTCACTGAGAATGTGCACCGAGTCCGCCACCGCGATGGGCATGAGGAAAATCGCGATCATGGAACTCATGATGTGCACATCAAACCCCATGCCGATCAGCAGACCCATGGTGGTGAGCACCGAAACGATCGCAATGATCATCGGGGCGATGATCAGGGACAGCCGGCGGAAGAAAAACAGGAGCAGCAGAAAGATCATCAGCCCGGCCATGGGGGCCGAGGTGGCCATCTGGATGAGCATTTCGTGTCCGAAGGTGTCCTCGGCTACCGGCAGACCGGTGATGTAGATCCGGTCCGATTCCGGCCAGTCGGCGGTCAGAGCCTCCACAAGTTTGGAGAGGTTGTAGGAGAATTCCTTTTGCAGGATCGGGAGATAGATGCCCAGGGCACTCCGGTCACCGGAAAGCAGGGTGTCGCGATAGAGCGGATTGTTCCAGGCCTCGTGGAACAGCGCATCCGCTTCGGCCTGCGTTACGGGAGGCTCTTCCATCAGGAACCGGATATCCAGTGCCCCCATTTCCAACTGACGGATGGTGTCCACCACGCTTGGCGCGAGAATTTCGCGGGGGATCAACCCCGATTCGCCGTCTTCCGTGAACAGACGCTCCGCATCCTGGCGGAATGCGGTGGCGAGCACATTCGCCCACCAGCCCTGCGGATGTAGATCGGGGGTAAACGATACGCCGCCGCGCAGTACCGCCGGACGGCCTGCTTCGGTCTGATGCAGGCTTACCAGCTCATGGGTGAGTTTGTGTACCCGCGCCAGCGTGTCCGGATTCCAGACGCCGCCGGGGGCATCGTAGTTCACAATGCCGACAACAACAAAATCATAGAGATCAAAGCGTGCCTTCACTTCCCGGTGAATGACCCGGACGGGTTCATCGTACTCCAGCATGTTCTCGGGATTGTTGTCGAAGTTCACTTTGGGGAACTGAACGGTCAATGCCGCGGTGACGGCAAGCACGATCACCATCACCGGGATGGGAAAGCGTAGGCCAAGTTTCGTTAGAAAGTTTTTCATGCGGGTTTCTCCTGAAAGGGTTGCACGCATATTACATCGAAAGATCACGATATGTCAATATAAACTGATATAATTTTATTGTGATAGGTTTTATAGTTTTTATCAATTAAATAACGTCGGGCGTTTTAATGGGGGCATCCCGCCACATGCCCACAAACTGGGGTCCGCAGAAGTTGCTGGTGGCGTTGGCGATCCAGCAGTCGCGCGTGTCCAGAGAGTCCAGGAGTCTTAAAATAACAGGTAGTCTTAAAATAACAGGTAATTTAAAGAGACTCTCTTTCCACCGTGGGGCTCCCCGACAACCTCCGGGGTCGTTGCCATATTTGTGGGACCGTTTTCCCCGGGTGCAAGAGTCTTAAAATAACAGGTAATTTAAAGAGACTTTCGCCGTGGGGCTCCCCGACACCCTCCGGGTGCAATTTTTGGCACCGTTTTCCCCGGGTGCAAGCCCCCGGAGCTACCGTCCCGGACTCCTCCGGAGTCCCCCTTGCGCCGCGGGACTCCCCGACACCCTCCGGGGTCGTTGTGTTATTTTGGGGACCGTTTTCCCCGGGT
>PXDP01000076.1 GCA_003565035.1 PVC group bacterium
CCGCGCTTTAGTTTCAATCCGCGCCCCCGCGTGGGGGGCGACTGCTGGGGTTTAACACGTTGTACCGCATATGCCAATTGCTTCTTTTCCGCGAAGGTGTCTTTGTTTTGACGGAATTTATTCGGTTATCAAAGAACATGGTCCTAAACCATTTATAAGTAAGGGGTTATAGAGTTCGCGAACCTGGCGGGTTTCTTTGGGCACTTGGGGTTCGCGCTTAAAGAATCAGGGTGTCGTTTTCGAGGTTGGGGACGGCTTTGGCCCCATGGTGCTCGACCCGGTTTTCCCAGTTGTTTCCCATAAAATAAAATCGGAGGCTGTCGACCTCCTCTTCCATGATGCTGAGCAGTCTGTTTTTTAGCACCACCCATTGCGCGGAGTCGAGTGCGCATTCGAAGACGGAATACTGGACGCGCTGTCCGTAACTTTCGCAGGTTTTGGCGATTCTGCGGAGCCGCCGCTGTCCGCGTTTGTCCTGGGTATTCACATCGTAGCTGACGAGTACCATCATATGCGTGCCTACTTCCAGAAAACGGGTGGATAGCCATCAATGTCGCCGCGAATATAGCGGGCAAGGAGGAGGGCCTGTACGTGTGGAAAAAGTCCAAGAGGAATTTTTTCGTCGATAAAGGGGTGAAGCACCTCCTCCTGTTTCCGTTTTTGCCAGGCATCGAGAACTTTTTTACGTCCATCGTCGTTGAGAAGGACGGCTCCGGATTCTTCATTGCGGAAATCGCGGGGTTGGATTTGTTGTCGGTTGATGAGGGAAAGGGCGAGGCGGTCGGCCAGCCAGGGGCGGAACTCTTCGAGGAGGTCGAGGGCCAGACTTTTTCGTCCGGGGCGGTCGGTGTGTAGAAAACCGACGCAGGGATCGAGGCCGTTGGTTTCGAGGGCACTGGTAATGTCGTGCATGAGGAGGGTGTAGAGAAAAGACAGGAGGGCGTTGATGCGATCAAGCGGGGGGCGGCGGGAGCGGGTGGTGAAGGCAAAGGCCTCCTGTTGTTGAGTGAGGAGAGGATTGAAGGCGGCGAAGTAGCTGCGGGCGGCTTCGCCCTCGATACCGCGGAGATCGTCGGGTGTCTTCGCACGGGAGAGGGCAAGAATGTATTGGCGGAGGCGGATAGCCAGTTTCTCGAGTTCATCGGCATTGCCGTATCCATCGCGTTTACCGCGCAGAACCACATTGCGGGCGTTTGCCAGTTTGGCCTGGAGAATCGTCCGTGAGAGATTCAGGGCAAATTCCGGGGTGTCGGCCAAGCGGTATTGCTGACGGCGCAAAAGAACATTGCCGCTGACGGGACCGCGCACGCTGGCGAGGTATTTGCCGTATTGGGTGAGGAAGCTTACTTCCACCTGATTTTCGGCGCAGTGGCCGAGGAGGAAGGGACTGCAGAGAACATTGCCGAAGCAGACGACGCCTTGTAGATTATGGATGGGCACGCGAAGCCGGATTTCTTTTTCGATTTCGACGACGAGGGAAAGGCCTTCTTTGCGGAGGTATGCGCCCTGGGTGGAGACATAGAGGATGTTGAGGAGTTTTTTCATGCAGAGTCCTCCAGAGCGTGCCGCAGCATGGCGGCATGGTGGCGGGTGGCGGATTTATCGAGGCTTTTGGGACAGCAGAGATCATAAAGCGAACAGGCATCGCACTTTTTGGGTTCGTAGTGCGGGGCCGGGGTTTGACGGGAGCGGTACATCGTGTGAAGGGACTCCGCCAATTCGCGGGTTTTGCGGCGGAGGTCATCGGAGAGTTGAATTTCTTTCCGGCGGCGGTTTGTGCCGTAGTAGAGGATGCCGCGAGCGATGGTGGTTTGGTGCATTTCTTCGAGGCAGACGGCCTGAGCGCAGAGCTGGACCTCGTCGCGTTCATCCGGTTTAGGGCGGCCGCGTTTGTATTCGACGGGAAGAATGGTTTCGGTGCCGTCGGGATTGCGGTGATATTCGACGACATCGCATTTGCCCGATACGCCCAGAGAAAAGGAGTGAATCATCATGGCGCGGACGATGCGGATGCCGGGGCGGCATTCGACTTCCGGGGTGTCGGTTTTTTCGTGGAGGACGCGCCCTTCGGCGGTGTAGCGGTTTTCCTGCCAGGCCTGTTCGATATGAATGAGGGCGCATTGACGGGGACAGAAGGCCATATGCTGAAGGGCGGAGAGGGGCAGGAGTTGCTCTTCGGAAATATTCATTTCAGCCGTTTCAGTTTGGACAGGAGAATTTGGCGGAGATTGGGTTTATCCGTTGGATAGAGAGAGAGGAGTTTTTTGCCCTGTTGCTGGTAGAGTTTTTGTTTCTTGAGCATGCCGATTTTGTAATCGGCGGTGTCCATGCCCCAGTATTCGATGTAGACATCGAATTCGGGGAGGTAAAAGTCGGGGCGGATGGCGTAGCCGTCGAGAATGCGGAAGCGTTCGTCGTAGCGGTAGGGGATGTTTTCGTCAGCGAGCAGTTCCGCGATGCGGCGTTCGCCGTCGGACTGGACGAGGGTGCCGTCTTTGGCGCGGATGGTTTTCTGGAGTTCGACTTTGGTTTCGAAATTGCGTCGGTCAAGGTAGACTTCATCGAAGCAGGGATCGCAGAAGGGACGTTGAAAGGCGCGCATGGATCGGGAGTATTCGTCCGGGGCGAGGTGGCAGCCGCAGCGGCGGCAGGTGTGTACCGCCTGGGCGTCGCGGATACGCATGGCTTCGCGGATGGTGGTGCCGGCGCGGAGGACACTGCGCTTTACGTAGTCTTTTTCGTCCGGATTTTTGTAGAGGTCGCGTAGATCGGGGAGGGCGGATTCGGCATCGGCGCCGAAGGCGGAGAGGGCTTTGGCGGTGTATTGGCGGACTTGCGGGTGTTTGTCCTGGAGGAGGGGCAGGAGGGTTTGTACGGTTTCGTTGGCGGGGATGATGCCCGCGAGCTTGCCCAAAGCGGAGGCGGCGAGGCGGCGGACACGGGGGGATTCGGACTGAGTGAGTTGAACAAGTTCGGCAAAGGCCCCGGGGTCAGCGCTGTCGCCGAGGGCGGCTGCGCGGGCGGAGAGTTTGCGCTCGTTTTGGGTGTTCATGACTTGTTGCGTGTCGGCCGACACTCCACGGCGTCGGGTTTGGAGGCATCCACGGCGGCGGACGACCGAAACAAGTCGCACCGACGCCGTGGAGGTCGGTTGGGGTTAGAGCCGTTCAATGATTTCGATGCCCTGGGGCAGGTCGGCGCGATCGATGGTGACCGCGTAGTCGGAGAAGGCGCGGGGGGGCTCGTTTGGATTCTTGTTGGTGACCTGCACTCTTTCAAAGAGTTTGCCCGCAGGTGCATTTCCGAGTTCCCCTTCGTGTTTGAAGATAATCAGTTTCTGTGCGGACATGAGTCCTCTGGCGGCGGAGCGGTCGTGCTCGAACATTTGTTCGAGAGAGAGCCAGAGCAGTTCGAGGTCCTCTTCTGAAAATCCGGTTTGTTTTCCCAAGGGAGCAGAGATGAAGCCATGGGCCACATACAGCCCGTAGGGCACGGTAAACTTGCGCCCCATGGTTCGGTTGTCACCGGATTGGCTTTCTGCTTCTTTTTCGGTGGCGACGGCCATACGGGTAATGCTGTGTTCGGCGGGGGTAATGCGGTCTACACTGCGTGCGAAACCGAATTGAACCGGGCCTCGAACCTGTCCGCAGTTGGCTTCTTTCAGGGACATCACCGCGCCAAAAGTTCGGATATCGAAAAAGTTTTCACACATCCATTTTTTTGCGGCATCAATGTTCTCGGCCTTTTTGGCATCTTTTCCGGGGTCGAGTTCCAGGGCTTTGTAGGCGCGGGTTTGCTGGGCGGTAAGTACGGCCTTTTCCTTCACGTAGATATCATAGCCGGGTGCTTCGGGTTTTGTGAGCGAAATGAAGTTTCTGATTTTGCGTTTCAGACAGACATCGGTCACAAGGCCATGGTTGGTGTCGGGATCCACGCGGGGCATGTTGCCCGCGTCGGGGTCTCCATTGGGGTTGCCGTCTTTTACATCGAAAAGATAGACAAAGTCATAGCGGTTTTGGACGGGATTACTCATGGGATTGTTCCTCTTCGGTTACGGGTTCGGTTTCTGTGTCATTAGATTTTTTTGTAAAGAAGTCCTGTCGCTGGTGATAATACCCCACGGCAAAACGTCCCTGATCTTCGGGAGGAAGATAAGAAGGGTAGCCTTCGGCGGGCATCAGATCCATGATGGTGCCGATCAGCTTTTCAAGATTGAAAGCTGCACCCGGTTTTTCTCTGCGTAATTTGCGCATGTGTTGGGTGTTCATTCGTTGCAACCACGGCATTACCGAGGTTGGGGTGCTGGATGCGGAGGCGTAGAATCGGTCCCGCAATGTTGCGTTGACATCACCGCCCAGTGCCAGGCGTTGGGTTCGTTCGATTGCGGCAAACAATCGTCCCAGCAGGTAGGCTTGGTGAGTGTTATCTGGGTCAAGTGCCATGGTGAGTTCCTTTTCTTGGGTGTTTCCTTGTCGGAGGTTTCGATTGATGGATGCTTTGAAGATTGCGGCCCGTTCCTGAGTGACCTCCTGTTCGGCGCGGGTACGGAGAAGGGCCTGCTGCATGAACGCGCGGGGGGAGGGCAGGCCACCGAGGATCGCGCGGAAAACCTCGCCCCCCAGATTGGGCATGACATTGGCGGCCTTGGCTTGGAGTGCCGTGGAAAGCAGGAGAAAATACAACCGGGGATGAGGTGAGCGGTTGGGAGGTCCGGTCATTTCAATATCCTGAAAATGCTCCGCGAGTCGTTTGCGGATCTCATTCACGCTTCCTTGGTGCCAAAATCGAATGGCAATGCGCGCGGCGTTGGGGCCCAGGCCAAGAATATAGAAGGATTTTTTGTCGTCCGCCTCGGGTAAGTGCCCGCTTTGCACTGCGGAGAGAAGTTTCCGAATGGGCTCGACCTCCTGCTCGATGCTTGGTTTCGCCTCTTTAGGTGGACCGGACAGGAGCAAAGCAAATTCGTCTACGACCGGGTCGTTAGGTTCGTCTGTCCAAAAAACGCTGGAAGCATCACCAACCTGCATGCGCTGGGATGACCCTTTGCGAAGCATATGATTAAGCACGGTGGTGTATGCGAACGCAGCCTCTTCAGATACCGGGGCGTTCTCTCCCTTTTTTAGACCATATGAAGTGACCGATTCCATATTGAAAGAGACGATGTTAGCTCCAGCCGTTTGCGCATCCCAAACCCCTGCAATCGCAGGGTGAAGTTCTGCCACAGGTGCGATGTCACCTGTGACCAAGCATTGAACGTTTACCGAGCCAGTAGACGTTTGGGCCGACTTGGCAATGATAGTTTTGATGGGTTTTTGATCTGTAACCGCGCCTTCCTGGCCTTCGATCCTAAAGCAAAGGTTTCGTCCCGCTTCCAGAACTTCGGGCCATATTGGATCCTGTTTAGCCTGATCAAAGGGGTTAGATTCCACAAACCTCATTATGGCTTGAATTTCCGGGAAAGATTCAGCCTCACCGAACACATCTTTTATTCGGTCAAGAAACGCCTCTTGTTGTTTGACCGCGCGCTCCTGATCTTTCTTTGTATCATTCTTCGGAATGCCGAAGATGTAGAATGGATTTTCCCAAAGTAAATTGGAAGAGACGCCAGAGGTTTTTTTAACAGCCTGGGGGACAAGGAGAGTCTTGGGCGTTTTATCCTGAGTCAGGGTGAGAAAATGTGAGAAGCGACCGTCCATTTTCAGGACAATCGCGTGTGAAAATCCCACGTGTTGAAATCCGGGCGGGGCGATTTGGGAATTTGGGTCGTCCAGAAGTCTTTGATAGTATTGGTACAAGGCTTGAAGCATCATGACCGGACCTCCTCGGCATGAATTTCAGGGACTTGGATGATACCATCCACCATTTCCGCCGGGAAGAACATGGGGCGGTTTTCCTTTTCCCCAAATGCAATGTCCAGAAGCATCCACCCCAATGAACGTGATTCTTCGATAGGGATTTCGTCGTTGTCAGCGAAAGAAAATTCAGCGGGGAATTCACGACATCCCAAATAGGGACGGTGGAAGCATTGCCCTTTCTCCATTCTTCTGCGAAACATTTGCTCAAATTTTACTAACGTATCCCCCTCACCTGCTTTGTCGGTCATTCGGAAAGAGGCATGCACGGTGTAGGCAACGTCCTTCAGGAAAAGCCCGGCGCGTTGTTGGCGGGTATCTTCGATATGAATACCCAGATTTCCGCTTCCTTTTTTCATGGCACTTTTTGCCGAACTGGTACTGGCAATGGCGCTGACCTCGTTGCGTCGAACCGAAGTCCAACGAATGGGTTTAAGGACATCGATTTGATGAATTTGCCATTGAATTGCAGGTTTCCAGAGCACGGCCTCCAATACCCCCCGTGCCGCAGAAGGCGTCATGACATCATAACTCACCCGTTCCACTTTCATTTCCGGGCGAGTGAAACAGGCATAGTCACCGGTCATTTTTACTCGAAAGGTTTCGCTTTGTGATCTGGTCATGGATTCTCCTGTTTCAGGCGTGGGTTTAACTTTATCATATTCTCATGGCTCCATCGTGTTTGTATACATCTAGCATTTCATCGGGGAGCAGAAGTCCCACGTCCTGATGATAGGCGTTGGAGGCACTTTGCATGAACACATCCGGAAAACGGCGAGGATCTACAGGGCGGATGTAATCCAGGTCCTGCATCCGCTGATGCTCTTTGGCGGGAATGTTGACGGTGTAGCGTTGTAATTTCCGGAAAAGTATGCGGGGGTTTCCTCTTTCGGCCACCAAATCATCCAGGATCTTCATGGCCTGGTCATACAAGACGATCACCGACTTTTGCCATCCGTCATCGATAAGCTTAAATGCTTCCGCTGCTGAACGAAATTTGTATTCAAACCTTGTGGGCGTGTTGAGCAGTTTGGTTATGCCTTTGGCATCCAGGTTTTCTTCACCACGTGTCCAAAACAAATCCCGGAAAAACTGTCTGAAATTTTCATGTGAAAAAAGATCGTCGAGGTTGTCACGGGAGATGGCGGCGACACCCAGATCTGTGGGAGCCCGTAAATCCGAGGGTGGTTTGGATTCGGCGCGGAATACGATAAAGTCACCTTTTTCGATACGTCCTTCACGATTACATCTCCCTGCTGCCTGAGCCAGAGAATCAAGACCGGCTACAGCGCGATAGACGACAGGAAAATCGATATCCACTCCGGCTTCAACCAGTTGAGTGCTGACCACTCTCGAATTTTGGCCATTTTGAAGGCGATTCTGAATTTGTTTTAAAACGTCCGTTCGGTGAGCCCCGCACATGCGGGTGGAGAGGTGGAAACGATCATCGGTCAAAGAGAAAAATAGTTCTTTGGCATCGGCTTTATTGTGAACAATGCACAGCACCTGCGGGTAGGATTGCAATTCTTCCGCGAGATTCTGCAAAGCAAAAGGATTTGGCCAAGTGGGATGTCGGGTAAGTTTGACCCGTTTTAGGCGTTTTTGCAGTTCGTTGGGGTTTTGGATGATTTCCTTAGGCTCCAAACCGTTTCGCAATCCACCTGCCTCCGAACTGTCCAACGCAGGTTGAGTGGCGGTACAGAGCACGGGTGTGACTCCAAACCCTTCATGCAGGGAACGGATACAATTCACCACTGGCTGCAGGAAAGGTTGTGGGAGGTTTTGAGCCTCGTCGAAAATCACCACGGAATTGGCGATGTTGTGTAGCTTGCGGCATCGGGAGGTTCTGTTTGCAAAGAGAGATTCAAAAAATTGAACCGATGTTGTGACGATGATGGGCATGTCCCAGTTATCGGAGGCTAAACGTAGAGCCACGGTTTCACGGGATTCGTCCTCGGGTTCCACGTTGCTATGGTGCTCAAGTACAGCATTCTCGAAGCCGGGAATCTCCCTGAACACATTCGCGGTTTGTTCGATGATGCTGGTGTATGGGATAACGTAAATGATTCGATGTTTTTGGTGCTGAATCG
>PXDP01000295.1 GCA_003565035.1 PVC group bacterium
CCCGGGGAGGAGAGATGAGATAGGCCGTACTAGGTTGACCGTTGCCTCCACCCCGGCAAACGGAGTGGCGGGCTCGTCACTGTTAGGTGCCTCAGGGTCTGGCGGTCTACTCCACCCGGGTCTTGATCGTGTACTTCTTGAACGCGATCCCATCGAGTTTTTTGGCGACTTTCTCGGCGTGACTCTCCCCGATCATCACCCGGGTTTCTTCATTCATCAGTTCAATATAGCCCACAGAGTCCCGCGGCACTTTGGTGGCACCGAGGACCACGCCCAGCACATCGCCCACTTTGATTTTGTGTTTCCGGCCCACATTCAGAAACACCGCCCGGGTGGGTTCCTCCACCTTTTGATGCGTCGGCAGCCCGGCATCATTCCGGTCCGGCCCGCGGGCATCCTCGCGCTTCTTTTTGGGCGGCTTGCGCTCCCCGCGGTCCCGCTCAAACGCGTCGCGGTACACCGGCGCGATCTCCTCCGCCGCCGGACGCGTCTCCTGCACCTCCTGCTGCCGCAGATGCAACAATGCCGAAATAATATCCGTGGGTTGATGTCCCTGATCCAGCAGCCGGTCAATCAAGGCCTCCTGCTTCGGGTACTCGCCCTCCTCCAGGGTGGTGCGCAGGGTGTCAAAAAACACATTCGCCCGGCGCTCCTCCACCTGCTCCAGGGTTGGAACCGCCATGCGCTTCATCCGCGCTTTGGTGTGCCGCTGAATGTTCTGGAATTTATAGACCTCGCGCCCCGCGACAAATGTAATGGCTTTGCCCTTCCCGCCGGCGCGGCCCGTCCGGCCGATCCGGTGGACATAGTCCTCGCCGTCATTCGGCAGGTCAAAATTGAACACCACTTCGATATCCTTCACATCCAGTCCCCGGGCCGCCACGTCGGTGGCCACCAGAAACTCGATTTTCCGACTCCGGAAGCGGTTCATCACCCGTTCGCGCAGATTCTGGGTCAAATCCCCGTGCAGACGGTCCGCCGCATAGCCGCGAGCCACCAAATGCTCCACCAGATCATCCACCATCACCTTGGTGGCGCAGAAAATAATTGCGTACCGGATATCCTCCATATCAATCAGCCGGCACAGCACCTCCACCTTCGACCGCCGGTTGACCTCGTACCACACCTGTTCAATCTCCGGAACCGTCATTTCCGCGCTCTGAATCTGCACGTGCAGCGGGTCTTTGGCAAAGGTCTTAATCAACTTTTCAATCGGCTTCGGCAGGGTGGCTGAGAAAAACACCAACTGACGGTCCTCCGGTGCCTGCTGCAGCACGTCGCGGATGTCATCCACAAAGCCCATATCCAGCATCCGGTCCACTTCATCAAGAATCAGCATCCGGATGGCATCCAGTTTCAGTGAGCCGCGTTTCAAATGGTCCAGCACCCGCCCCGGAGTGCCGATGACAATATGCGCCCCCTGCGACAGGCCCCGGAACTGCCGGTCATACGACTGTCCGCCATAAATCGGCAGTTCCCGCAGCCCCCTTTTGCTGAAGGCCAATTTCGCAGTCTCCTCTGCCACCTGCACCACCAGTTCGCGGGTGGGACACAGAATCAGCACCTGCGGCTGTGCCAGCGACACATCCACCCGCTCAATCGCCGGCAACGCAAACGCGGCGGTCTTTCCTGATCCTGTCTGAGACTGTCCCACCACATCCCGGCCCGTCATCAGAGCCGGAATCGCCTCCGACTGAATCGGCGAGGCCTCCTCGAAGCCCATCCGCGCCACTGCTTTTAAACTGCTGTCCGACAACCCCAATTCACTGAATAATTTTTTCATAAGCCCTCCCTTGTCAGAAAATCCGAAAAAAGCGAACCTTGAAACGATTTCAAACCACAGCCCATTTAATCCTTGTCAGCCGGGAGGAGAAGCTGTACCGCGTAAGGCAGACAGGAAACGATGGAGGACATATGTTTGGACTTGGTTTATTTTTCGGCTTATTTGTTTACGGACTGTTCCGGGCGTTGCTGTCCGGCTTTTACACCGTACGCCCCAATGAGCGGGCGGTCCTCACCAGTTTCGGCCGGGCGCGGCGTCTGCCCGGTGAACCCAAAGTCGCCACCGAACCCTCCGCCGAAGGCGAGCCGGCCCGCTACGTTTATCCGGCCCTGCAGGTGATTTCTCCCGGCGGACCCTACTTTAAGTGGCCTTGGCAAAAAGTGCACAAAGTGGATATCGCCACGCAGGCTGTGGACCTCACCTGGGATCCCACCAAAAACCAGAGCACCATCGAGGCCGTCACCAAAGACAACCTCACCACCGGTGTAAACGGCCAAATCCGCTACCAGGTCAGCGAAACCAATCTGTATCCCTACCTCTTCGGAGTCAGCAGTCCACTGGAAAATGTGATGGGTTATTTCGTTTCCGTGCTCCGTGAACGCATCGCGAATTTTGTGGATCCGCGCGGCAGCGAACTGCTCACTGCCACCACCGAAGAGGGCGAACCGGACAGCGGTACCGCCGTGGAACTCTCCGAAGGAGTCTCCATCAACGACCTGCGCAAAAACCTTCCCCTCATCAACAGCTACATGGAAACCCAATGCGAAAGCACCGTCCAGCGCTACGGCATCCAGCTCGATGCCGCCCTGATCACTGAGATCGACCCACCCCCGGAAGTGGACCGGGCCCTCTCCGCCATCAACAGCACCCGCAACCTCGTCGCCGCCGACATCAGCACCGCCCGCGCCGACGCCGAGCAGCAGATCACCATGAGTAAGCGCGCCGTGGACATTGCCAGCAACAATGCCGAAGCCGAAGTGGCGCCCTTGCGCGAACTGGCCGCCACCCTGCGGAAAGTCAAAGAAACCGGCGGCTCCCCCGCTCTGCGCGCCTATGTCCGCAACATGCGGGTCCCCCTGCTCCGCGGCACAAGGCGCATCGTTCAAACCCTGGATCCCGGCACCCGCACCCCGGAGGCGGCACGATGAACATCATTCCCGGATTTTTCCTCGGCCTGTTCCTGATTCCCCTGTTCCTGAAAATCGCCAATCTCTTCGGTTTTTTCGCCGTGGTGCGCGAATGCGAGGCCCAGGTTTTCACCCTTTTCGGCAAAGTCGTCGGCACACTCCAGGAACCCGGACTGCATATTCCCATGCTCAAGTTCGGCCCCAAAGCGCTGCTCTTTCCGTTCTTCGGCAAAAATTACAAAGTGGACACCGCCCTCCGGCAGCACTACCTGCGCCGCCTCATGGTCAACTCCGAAGAAGGCACCCCCATGGGCGTGGGGATCTGGTACGAGAAACAGGTCATCGACCCCGTCGCCTACCTGTTCACCAACAGCAATCCAGAAGCCTCGCTCGACGCAAACGTCACCAGCGCCACCATTTCCGTGCTCAGCAATCTGGAAATGGAGAAGATGCTGGAGGACCGGCACAGTCTGAGCCGGACCGTCCGCGAAACTGTGTCGCCTCTCTCCGAAAAATGGGGCTACCGTCTCGGCTCCGTGTATATCCGGAAAGTAGCCTTCACCGACGAACTCATGGTCGAAAACATCACCGAAAAAGTCGTCAAACGGCTGGTGCAGGTCACCAGTGCCATGAAACAGGACGGCGAAAACCGAGTGGGCCTGATTCGCAGTGAAACCGCCAAAAAGGTCTCCACCAAAATGGCGGAAGCCGCCGCCGCCCGCCCGCGGATTGTCGGAGAAACCCTCAATGATATTGCCGCCGAAGATCCGGAAATTCTCGAATCCGTCATGGATATCATGGAAACCGAACAGCTCCTCGCCAGCAAAGCCCCGGTGGAGATCATTCCGTCCGAAGGCGCCAATGTGCTGATTCAGCTCGGCTCCGACACTTCCAATACGGCCCAGCGCACGGCTCTCGTCAGCGAGCCCCCTCCAGTTCCCTCGTGATCGCGCGGAACTTCTCTTCAATCACCGCATTGTCGAACGGCAGCAGTTCCGGTAAATGCATCGACTGCAGCGTGTTCAGTTCCCGCAGTAGCTGTTCGATCTGGGTGGCCAGCGCGGAGGAGACCCGCAGGGTTGCATAGGAATTCGCGGCAATCTCATGCCGGACGCTTAACTGCGCCCGCCGCTGTGTGACCTGCTCCCGCACCTGGTCCAGATGCTGCCGGTACGCCTGCAGCGTCCTTGCGGTAATGTCCTGCAAATCCCGATTGTTCAACAGAATCGCACGTTGATCCGGCGACGACCGGGCCAGCAATGCCTCCGTCTCATGGATCAGCGCCTCATTTTCCGCCTCCAGATCCGAAAGGCCGCGAAGGTACTGATCCTCGATTTTTTCAATCATGCGGTCATGCGCAAACTGCAGCGTCTCCAGCAGCACCACGTGCACCCCATAGTAGCGCCGGGCAGATTCCAGATCCCCCGGATCGGATTTAATCAGATGCTCCAGCTGCTCGTTGATGCTGCGCGTGTGATGAAAGAGCGCGCTCATGGCCATGATATCACTCCCAGACACACTGGACAGATAAAACAGCACCTGATCGCGTGTCAGCGAGATGCCCATGTCCGCATACTCGGCGCGCATCGCCTCAATCCGTTCCAGCCGGTCGTCGTCGAGTGCCTCAATGCGCGCAAGGACCTCCCCGATCTCCCGCGCATAGTCGTCTCTGGTTTTCGTGAACACCTGATGCCTCGCCCGCTCATTCGGAGCACTGAGCTGTTCCTCCCGCAGCGACCGGACCCTTCCCCGCAGGACCTCCTGCTCCGCGACCAGCGCATGATACGCGTCCCGGTGAGCCGTCAGCTCCGAGTGTTCCAGCACCTCAAGCAGACGCGCCTTGATTTTCTCCATGTCCCGTTCCACCGACCTCTGATCCCGCCCAATCCAGCGGGAGGTCGGCAAGGTCGTTTTTTCATCCCGAAGTTCCCTCAACTCCGACAAAGGACGCCGGGTATCCCGCCAAACGTTTCCCGGGTTCGGCAAGGGAGTATTTTCTGTTCCGCTCAACGCCGGAACCAGAAACGCAAGGCACAACCCATAAAAATTAAACATTCTTTTCATGAAAACACCATACCACGCAACCGCCCCTTTAGTCCAGAAGCCCCGGTTCCGAATCCTCAATCATGACCCGTTCAGGAGGATCAAACAGAAAATCGGCTCCCTGAACCGCAAACGCTTCACGCGCCTCCGCAAAATAACGGTCGGCCAGGCGTTCAAAGCCTCCGATCTCCCGGTAATCGTGCATAAAATCATTTACCGCATCCAGCAGCGCCTCGTTATCAGCAGAAACAGCAAGAGAAACCCCCACCCGCCGGAAGGGCTCCAGAACCGCCCGAAAACGTCCCCGCTGCTCATCGGCCAGTTCAAAGATCCGCAGAGAGTCGTGAATAAATCCGTCGGCCTGCCCGGCAAGAAGCAGCGACACCGCTTCTGTCTCGCTGTTCAGAACCTTTACGGCCGCCTGGGGGAGGGAGGTGCGCGCAAAGGAATTGGCCCGATGATTCGCGATCACCGCCACCGTCCGCCCCTCAGCATTAAGATCCTCCAGCCCGTCGAGTTCGGATTCCGCATCTGTCAGAAAAGCCAGACTTTTCCAGGCAAACGGTTTGGAGAATACCACGCCTGGCCGCTCCTCCATGTCCGGCGGAGGCAGAAGTACGAAGGCCAAATCCACAGTATGCCCCCCGACCGCACCAACTAAACCGTTCTCGTCGAGAAGCTTGACCTCGGTTTCACGGTTGAGATACAGGCCCAAATCGCGCACCATATCCACAAACACCCCGGAAACGTCTCCCGCCTCATCCAGATGGACAAAAGAAATCTGACTCTCGGACACCCCCACAACAATGGGACCGTCCACATTGAGATCCGGGGTCAGCGCGATTCCGCACCCCGCGGCCAGAAGCATAAAGAAAACCATCCGCATCAAAAGAAAAGCAGTCACTTTCATCCCGCAGACTGTAGCGAAACTTCCGCGCGATGCAATGTCCACGGCAGAAATTTTAATACGACCCTTCACCAGAGTCCGGAAATTCTCAGGCGATTCTGTGGATTGCGGCACTGCGGGGTGCAGGCGGATTAGGGTTTCGCTTGACCTGTGCTTCTGCGGGCGTAGAAGACAGCCACGATGAATATCCGCAAAGCCATCACCAAAGAAACTATCAGCCTGGGCCTTGCCGCCCGCGAGAAAAACGCCATTATTGAAGAATTGGTGGATTTACTCGACAAAGCCGGGCGGATCAGCGACCGCAAAGCGGTGTTGAGATGCGTCCTTGAACGCGAAAAGAAAATGTCCACCGGCATGCATAACGGCCTCGCCATTCCCCACGGCAAAACCGACACCGTCGACGGACTCGTGGCCGCCGTCGGGCTCATTCCCGAAGGCGTTGACTTCGAAAGCATGGATCAGCAGCCCTCCCGGATTTTTATCCTCACCGTCTCCCCCGCCAACCGCGCCGGCCCCCACATCCAGTTCCTCGCCGAAATCAGCCGGCTGATGAACCGCGCCGATGTCCGGAAACAGATCCTCGAAGCAAACAACCTCGAAGCCCTCCACGCCCTGCTCACCGAAACCTGATCGAACCCCCGACATGCTCTGGACCCCCACCCCGCCTCTGGCCCTCGTCAGCAGCTTTCTTGATTCCACCGGCATCGGTCAGGGTATTGTCGTTTCCCTCGTGCTCATGTCCATCGTCGGCTGGACGGCCATGGCGTTCCGCTGGGGCATGTATCACAAAGTGCGTCAGGAAACCCGCCGCTTTTACAAGGCCTTCCGCCATGAAACCCACCCCATGGCGCTTTTCCTCCGTCAGCAACGCTTTCAGGATTGTCCCGCCTATAAAGTCTACCTCCGCGCCTGCGGCGCCGCCCTGCGCGCGATGTATCTCGACGAATCGAGCCCGCTCGACGTCGTCGGAACGCAGACCCTGTCACCCGCCGATCTGCTGGCGATCCGCGACGCCGCCGAACGCCAGCTTGCCGAAGAGGTTCTTCTGCTGGAAAATGATATGCCCATCATCGCCACCGTGACCACCGCCGCTCCGTTCCTGGGTCTTTTGGGCACAGTTTGGGGGGTCATGGACGCCTTCGGCGGCATGGCGGTCACCGGAAATCCCACCCTCAGCGCCGTCGCCCCGGGCATTTCCGCCGCCCTGCTCACCACCGTGGTCGGGCTCCTCGTTGCCATTCCCTCTCTGGTCGGGTACAACCTGCTCAACGATATCCTGCGCAAGGAAACCGTCGGCATGGATAACTTCGTCCAGGAGCTTCTCGGCGAATTCCATTTCACCGCTAATCACCGGGATTGATCCATGGGGCGCAAAACCGAACTCCTCCAGCGCCAGGTGTTCAGCGACATCAACCTCACACCGTTGATGGACCTCACGTTTATCCTGCTGATTACCTTTATCATCACCTTTCCGCTCCTGGAAAGCGGACTGAATGTGGACCTGCCGGCCGCCCAGGGCACCCCGCTCACCCAGGAGAACACCATCCCCGTCAGCGTCGATCTGGACGGCTACTGGTATGTGGACCAGCGCCGGGTCACTGCGGAGCAATTCGCCGCCGAAATGCGCTTCATTCGCGATAACCGTCCCGAAGCCACTGTATTGCTGCGCGGCGACCGCGGTCTGCCCTATGGCCAGCTCATGGAAATTATGCAGGCCATGCATGAACAGGGCGTCCGCCGTATCAGCCTCGTCACCCAGACCGGACAGACCCTGAGGAGCCCATGAACCGCTGGAAGCTGGGTTTCCGCGTCGCCCTGGCCCATCTTCTCCTGGTGGGACTGCTTCTGCTGGGCAGTCAGATGCAGGGCTGTGAGTGGTTTCAACCCGAGGAGGTGATTGTCACCGTCGATCTCGCCGGAATGTTCGACGACAGCCCTGCGGAGGAGCTGCCCGACCCCGAACCGGTGGAGGAGACACCCGAAGAAGAAACGCCCGCCCTGCCCGAACCGGTGCCCACCGCCCGGCCCACCCCCACGCCAGTGCCCACTCCTGTCCCCGAACCCGATCCG